>JAESTK010000332.1 GCA_016763645.1 Flavobacteriales bacterium | reverse complement strand
TATCTTGTACGCCTTGTTCCTCTCCAGCACCCGCGCCAGTTTCACCGAGTGTTCCAATACCATGAGCATCATCAACAAATAGTCTAAATTCGTACCTATCCTTAAGGGCTGCAATTTCTTTTAATTTTCCTTGGTCGCCTGACATGCCGAACACACCTTCGGTAATCACCATAATACCGCCACCTGTTTCAGCAACTATTTTTGTAGCTCGTTGAAGAAACTGCTCTAATTTTTCAATGTTGTTATGTTGATATACTATACGTTTCCCTTGATGTAATCTAACTCCATCTGTAATGCAGGCATGAGATTCTGAGTCGTAAATAATAACATCTTTTCTGCCACACAATGCATCTATAGCAGAGTGCATTCCTTGGTATCCGAAATTTAATAATATGGCATCTTCCTTTTGAGAGAAATCCGCTAATTGTTCCTCAAGTTGCTCATGAAGAGTAGTATTCCCACTCATCATCCGAGCTCCCATAGGATAAGAAAGTCCCCAATCGGCAGTTGCTTGCGTATCTGCTTTTCTAATTTCAGGGTTGTTTGCTAATCCTAAGTAATTATTTATGCTCCATACTAAAACATCTTTCCCTCGAAATTGCATTCTATTAGAAATTTCCCCTTCTAATTTAGGAAATGTTAGGTATCCATGTGCGTCTCTTTGGTATTGACCTAAAGGACCAGGATCTTTTTTAATTTTATCAAATATATCCAAGACTTTGTCGTTTGTTGGTTTGGCGCAAAAATAGTTTTTCTTCAATTATGAGCAATTGTATATTTTACGAAGATATGAACACTAAAAAGTTTATTTAATGACAATTCGATTACTTTTGCCGCGATGAAATTTAAGGGTTTAGTTTTAATTAGTTTGTTGATACTTCTTTTGGGGAGCTGTAGTGAGCATCAAAAGGTAATGAAATCAACAGATTTAAAACTAAAATACGATAAGGCGATAGAGTACTTTGAGTCTGAAGCCTACTTGAAGGCGCTGCCTTTATTTGAAGAGCTTATCATTATATATAGGGGAACTCCACGAGCCGAAAAGCTGAGCTATTACCAAGCATATTGCGATTATCACTTAGGCGACTTACTGTTAGCAAGTTATCGTTTTAGAACGTTTGCCAAAACGTTTCCGATAAGTCAGTGGGCAGAAGAATGTTTGTTTATGAGTGCATATTGTAATTATTTAAACTCTCCAAAATCATCGTTAGACCAATCAGCAACATATAGTGCTATTAACGATATGCAATTGTTTACTAGAGTTAACCCAGACAGTGAACTGGTCGATTCTTGTAATTATTTAATAGACGAACTAAAGGCTAAATTAGAGCAAAAAGCTTTCGATAACGCGTATCAATATTACCACATGAGAAGGCACAAGGCTGCTATCACATCCTTTCAGAACTTGTTGTCTGACTTTCCTTTAACAAAACATGAAGAAGAAATTCGCTTCCTAATATTAGAATCTAATTATAGCTTGGCAACAAATAGCGTTTATTCGAAAAAAGGTAATCGTTTAATGGATGTTGAAAAGGCGTACAATTTATTAAAAAAGAGCTACCCTGAGTCGGAACACCTTAAGCAAGCAGAGGATGTTATAGAGAAAGCGAACAGTGATAGGCTTAACCTCCCAGAAGAATTATACGATTTAGGCTATTTTGAGGATGCTGTAAAATGGAGTAAATATTTACTAGATAATGTCGAGTTAGATGAATCTCAAAAAATTGAGAGTAGTTGGATGAGACTTAACGCAATGTTTCAAGCAGCAATAACTGGAGTTGTTGGCAAAAAAAGGACAAGGTTAAAATCAACAACTATGATATATTTAGAAGTTAAAGAAACATTAATAGGCTCTAAGCACGAGGAAAAATCGATAGAAATTAATTCAAAAGCTCAATCTCAATTAGAGAATTTACATGTTAGTATTCCGATGTATTATTACAATTCAGGTTCATACTCTAAGGCGATAAATGCGTTTGAAACTACATTGAAAAAATATCCAGAATTCGATAAAAAAGATCAATTCACCTATTATGCGCTTCATTCTTATTATTTAAGAATGGAGGCATCTAATAAATATGAAACTAAAAAAGAAAGATTGCTAACAGCTCTCGGTTACTTTTCGGCAAATAATTTTGGAGCATATCAAGAAAACGCCCAAGCAGATTATGATAAATGTCTTGCAACGTATGATGAAGTAGTTTCGAAAGAATTAAAGTCTTTGTATAAAGCGGTTAAAGAAGAATATACTACCTTTGCAACCGATTTTGAATATGCAGTGGCTTTTTATCAATCCGAAAAAGATGAGTTAAAAACAGACTCAGGAAAGGAAAAAGCAGCAAAAACTTATGAATCAATAATGAGGTATAGCGCTAAGTATCAGCTAACTAAAACGAAATAAAATGGATTACAAAAAAACTAACGCAGCACAAAGTATTATTACTAGAGACTTAAACGAGCTAGATACTGATACAGGTAATATTTATGAAGCGATAGCAATCATTGCTAAGCGTGCTAACCAAATGGGTGTTGGTTTAAAAGAAGAGTTAACTGCTAAATTGGCAGAATTTGCGTCTACTACAGATAATTTAGAGGAAATTTTTGAAAATAGAGAGCAAATTGAAATTTCAAAATTCTATGAGCGTTTGCCTAAGCCAACTTCTATGGCAATTCAAGAGTTTTTAGAAGAGAGGACTTACTACAGACAACCTGAAACTGAAGAGGAAGAAGTATCTGAAGAAGACAAGTAAACCAATTTTTTTATTGAAGAATGCTTCGTGGTAAAAAAATCCTCATAGGAGTTACCGGAAGTATTGCGGCCTACAAGATAGCTTCGTTGGTGCGTCTTTTGGTGAAACAAAACGCACTCGTAAAAGTTATTATGACTGAGGATGCTAAAGAATTTATTACACCCTTAACGCTTTCCACGCTATCTAAAAATCCTGTTCATTATCTGTTTACAGACGATAAAGAATCTGGTGAGTGGAACAATCACGTTAACTTGGGCTTATGGGCAGACGTCTTTGTAATTGCCCCGGCAACTGCTAATACTTTATCTAAAATCGCCCATGGTCATTGCGATAATTTGTTGATGGCAACTTATCTATCCGCTAAATGCCCTATTTATATTGCTCCCGCGATGGATTTGGATATGTATAAACACGGTTCAACTAAAGATAATTTAGATAAAATTACCGAATTCGGAAACACAATTATTAATCCTGAGTATGGCGAATTAGCCAGTGGATTGGTAGGAGAAGGCAGAATGGAAGAGCCAGAACAAATAGTGCAAATTCTTGAAGACCATTTCGAAGCTAATGTTCCTTTAAAAGGGAAAAAAATATTGATTTCCGCAGGTCCTACTCACGAAGCTATCGATCCCGTTCGATTTATTGGTAATCACTCGTCTGGTAAAATGGGGTTTGCACTAGCAGAAGAAGCAGCTAAACTAGGAGCAGATGTAGAATTAGTATGCGGACCAACATCAATAACAACAGAAGAGGCAGGAATCGTTATTACCAAAGTTGTATCAGCACAAGAAATGTATGAAGCTTGTTTGTCAAAATTTAAAACGAGTGACGTAGCTATAATGGCAGCAGCTGTTGCTGATTACCGCCCAAAAACAGTAGCGGATAAAAAAATAAAGAAAGAAACACAAACTAGCGACCCAACTATAGAACTAGAAAAGACACCCGACATTTTAAAAACTTTAGGTGAACAAAAACAACATCAATTGTTGGTAGGATTCGCCCTAGAAACAGACAATGAAGAGGCGAATGCTAAGTCTAAATTGGAAAGAAAAAACCTTGACTTTATTGTATTAAACTCACTTCGAGATAAAGGTGCTGGGTTTGCTACCGACACAAATCGCATTACGATACTGGATAAACATAATAATATCATTAGTTTTGAGTTAAAGAGCAAGCAAGAAGTTGCTATAGATATTATGAACAAAATTATTAAAGAATTAAATGCGTAAAATTGGAGTTATAGTTTGGTTCTTCTTAATCGGAACGATTGTTTATGCTCAAGAACTGAACTGTACCGTTCAAGTTTCATCACAGCAAATTCAAGGAACAAACAAGGATGTTTTTACAGCTATGCAGCAAAAAATATTCGAGTTCATGAACACCACAAAATGGACTAATGATATTTTTTCTCAGAAAGAACGTATCGAAGTAAGCATTTTAATTAATTTAAGTAATCAAGTTTCGACCGATGAATTTAAGGGTACGCTCCAAATATCCGTTCGTAGGCCGGTGTATGGTTCTACGTATAACACAACTATTTTCACGTATAAAGACAATAATTTTGACATTAAGTTTGAGCAATTTGAACCATTGGTTTACGCAGAAAACACAAACACATCTAATTTAACATCTATTTTGGCGTTTTATGCAAATTATGCTATCGCGATGGATTACGAAACGTTTGCACCCAACGGAGGCGATGTGTATTTAAGAAAAGCGTTGGCTATTGTAAATAACGCCCAAAGCTTCTCATACAAAGGTTGGAAAGCATTTGACGCTACAAGAAACAGATATTGGTTAATCGAAAATTACCTAAATAAAAGCCAGTTTGAGCCATTGAGAAATTGCATGTATCAGTACCATAGAGAGGGTTTCGATAAAATGTATGACGATGCAGAAGCCGGTAGAGCAAAAATTACAGAAGCACTATTGGGACTCGAAAAGCTGCATCAGAATAATCCAAACTCATTTAATGTTCAGCAGTTTTTTAATGCCAAAGTAGATGAAATTGTAAAGGTTTATTCTAAAGCAAAACCTGCCGAAAAAGACCGAATAGTACTCTTGTTAAACAAGATAGACCCAGGACATCAGTCGAAATATCAAAAAATATTGAAGTCGAAATAAACATCACCCCCTTTCTTTATACCTTTATCAGCGTAAATTATGCTCAAACAGCTTCAAATAGAGAACTACGCCTTAATTGCTAAGTTGGATGTTCATTTCTCCAATAATTTCTCAGTAATAACTGGTGAAACAGGGGCAGGGAAATCCATTCTATTAGGGGCATTAGGGTTGATTTTGGGTAAGAGGGCAGACGTTCAATCGTTGCAAAATAAAGACCGAAAGTGTATAATCGAAGGTGTTTTTAAAATTGATGAATATCAGCTTAATTCGTTTTTTGAACGCTACGATTTAGATTATGAAGACGAAACTACCCTTAGAAGAGAAATTAGTCCGAATGGAAAAACGAGGGCGTTTATAAACGATACTCCCGTTAACCTTACTCAATTAAAAGAGTTGGGTAGTAGCTTAATTGATGTACACTCTCAGCATGAATCACTGCTATTAAATACGGTAGAATTTAAGTTTTCGATACTCGATTCGTACGCAGGGAATGTAGGTATTGTAAATGAATATCAAGAACATTATGCCCAGCTAAAGGAAGGTAAGAAGGCACTGGAAGACTTGCTTGAACAACAAAAACAATCGAAATTAGATACCGATTATTTTCAGTTTCAGCTAAATGAGTTAATGGAGGCTAATATTCAAATTGACGAGCAAGAGAGAATAGAGTCTGAGTTAAAAGTGCTTTCGAATGCTGAGGCAATTAAAGAAAAACTTTACCAAGCAAGTTTGTCTATAGGGGGAGAAGAGTCGAGTGTTATAGATAAATTGAGGTCTATTACAGCAGAACTTAATAGTATTAGGGAGTTTAGTTCTGAATTAGAAGAAATTGCCAAGCGACTAGACAGTGCTTTTATTGAAATAGGAGACCTTTCGGCTGAAATAGAAAACCTTCAGGAAAGTGTGGTTTACGATGCAGCGAAAATTCAGCTGCTAAACGATAAATTGAACTTGATTTATTCGCTTCAACAAAAACACCAAGTAAAGTCAAACGAAGAATTATTAGTTATTCAACAGCAGTTAGAGAATAAATTGCAAGGAATTATTTTGATAGACGAATCCATTACAACGGCAGAAAACAAGGTGAAATCGCTTGAAATTAAAATTAGTAAATTAGGTACTATAATTTCTCAAACAAGAAGACAAGCTGCGCCTAAATTACAAGCAGAGATATTAGAGTTGCTATATATGGTGAAAATGCCCAATTCCTCTCTGGAAATAAAAATTGAACCCTCAGAGGTGCCCAATCAGTATGGTTTAGATGCAATTCAATTAAGCTTTTCAGCTAATAAGGGCGGAGCTTTACAAGACCTGTCTAAAGTAGCATCGGGGGGTGAACTTTCTCGATTAATGCTCTGCATAAAAGCGATGACTTCAAAGCACAAGGCTCTTCCTACTATAATTTTTGATGAAATTGATACGGGTGTTTCTGGCGAAGTGGCTGATAAAATGGGAGTAATAATGCGAAAAATGGGGGAGAAAATGCAAGTTATTTCGATAACGCATTTACCTCAAATTGCAGGAAAGGGGCATAACCATTTTTATGTATATAAAGATGAAAAAGGAGGCATTACCAATTCGAATATCAAAAAATTGAACGATAACGAGCGTGTAGATGAATTAGCAAAAATGTTAAGTGGAGCAGAAAAAACAGATGCAGCAGTTGAAAATGCAAAAGAGCTACTAAAACAATAATTTAGCTTCACAATATTATTACTCCATTCAACCATTAACTCATACTATCATTATTATATTTGCGACATAAAACCAAAATAGATGACTAACATATTAGCAGGTAAAAAAGGAATTATTTTCGGAGCTTTAGACGAAAAATCTATCGCGTGGAAAGTAGCAGAAAGAGCCAAAGAAGAGGGTGCAGAATTTGTTTTAACAAATGCGCCTGTTGCACTACGTATGGGTACAATAAAAGCATTAGGAGCAAAATGCAATGCCGAAATTATTGGTGCTGATGCTACTTCTGTCGAAGATTTAACCAATTTAATTGACCAATCTCAAGAGATATTAGGAGGGAAATTAGACTTTATTTTGCATTCAATCGGAATGTCGCCCAACGTAAGAAAGGGGAGACATTACACCAATCTGCAGTACGATTGGTACCATAAATCGCTAGATATTTCGGCAATGTCATTTCATAAATTATTACAAGTGGCAATGGAAAAAGACGCAATCAACGAGTGGGGTTCTGTTGTTGGTTTAACCTACATCGCTGCTCAACGTGTTTTTCCCGATTATGGAGATATGGCAGATGCGAAATCGATGTTAGAGTCTATCGCGCGAAGTTTTGGGTATCATTACGGGGTAAAAAACAAAGTAAGAATTAATACGATATCTCAATCGCCAACAGCGACTACAGCGGGAACTGGAGTAAAAGGTTTTGATGATTTTATTTCTTTTGCAGACTCAATGTCACCACTTGGTAATGCAGATGCTTTAGCTTGTGCGGACTACTGTGTTTCGATGTTTTCCGATCTTACAAGATACGTAACTATGCAAAATTTGATGCACGATGGCGGATTTTCTAACACAGGGGTTAGTGCAGCGCTAATGGAAAAAATGAACAGATAAAAGAAATCAACTAAAGGTTATCAAAGGGAATCAGTTTTGATTCCCTTTTTTTTTTCATTCACTGTCTATAATTAATGTGCTGTATTATTTTACTTAAATTTAGGTACCTTGCGATATAGAAAAGAGAAAAATGGCAGAAACACCAACAACTGATATTCCGTTAGGATTTACAGCACCTAATTTTTCGTTACCCGATGTTATTTCAGAAAAAGACCTTTCATTGTTTGATGTAAAAGGAGAGAAAGCAACTTTGGTCATGTTCATTTGTAATCATTGTCCGTTTGTGGTGCATGTAATAGATGAATTGGTGAAATTAGGAGAAGATTATTTAGACAAAGGAGTTCGTCTAGTCGCTATTAGTTCAAATGATGTAGAAAATTACCCACAAGATGGCCCAGAATTGATGAAGAAATTTGCAATAGAAAATGGTTTTCCATTTCCTTACTTATTTGATGAATCTCAAGAAGTTGCCAAAGCTTACGATGCATCCTGCACACCAGATTTTAGCATTTTAGATGCAAATTTAAACTGCGTATACAGGGGACAATTAGATGGTTCTAGGCCCGGTAATGGTGTTTCCGTGGACGGGGGAGATGTTCGAGCAGCATTGGATGCGATGCTGAAAGGAAATCAAATTAGTCAGTTTCAAATACCTAGCTTGGGGTGTAATATTAAGTGGAAGTAAGTATGAGACTTTTTTTAGTCGTTACATTTTTTTGTGCTTGCTGTTTGATGGGAATTAGTCAAACAATTAAACAACTTGAGACAAAATTAGATTCGTTATATAAACTTGAGGGAGTTGTCATTTCTCAGCTTGAAAAACTAAAGTTGGAGCAGATAATTGTCGATCTAAAAAGAATAGGATATCCAACAGGCGTTGAAGTTGAAATAGCAGAACACCAAGCCATGGTTTTAGGGTATGATGAAGTGCACGAACAGGCACGCTGGGTAGCTCATGTTATTATGCCTGATATTGAGAGAGGAAATGTTTCTCGTACCAATGATTTCCGTGAAGACCCTTTTGTAACTACAGGCACATCGGTAAAAGCAGATTATTGGTTTAGTGGATACGATAGAGGGCATTTAGCTCCATCAGCAGATTTTAGATGGTCGCAAGTAGCATTGAGTGAATCTTATTTCTACTCTAATATGGCACCACAATTACCCGAACTGAATAGAAATAAGATGGCAGAACTAGAAAATTTATTGCGTTCATATGTCCTTTCAAATAAAGAGAAACTGTACGTGATTACAGGAAGTGTTTTAAGTGATGATTTACCAAAAATGAAAAACGAAGGGCGTAAAAATGAAGTCAGCATTCCCAATTTATTTTATAAAGCAGTGCTCGATTATTCGGGAGACGAAAAACGAGGAATCGCGTTTTTATTGCCTAATAAAAATTGCCCCAATCCATTGCTAATGTACGCGGTTACTATTGATAGCGTAGAGGCAATTACAGGACTAAATTTTTTTAATCAATTGAGTGATGAAGAACAGAATAAATTAGAATCTACCAAAAATGTTGACCTATGGCGAACCAAGGCAATGCAAGGAGAAGTATTGCCTATCAACCCAACAACTTTACCTAAAGGGAAAATTAATACGGTTCAGGCTCAGTACTTTATAGGGAATAAGGCACGGGTTTGTGGAACAGTTGTTTCAGTAAAATACAGCGAACGGTCTGGCGCAACCTTTTTGAATCTCGATAAAAAATTTCCTAATCAAATTTTTTCGGTTACAATTTGGAAAGAGGATCGTGCAAATTTCAGCTACGTCCCAAAAATAGAATTAATAGGGGTAAATGTGTGTATTAAGGGCGTTATTGAAAACAATAAAGGAACGCCAACAATAAATGTAAAAAATGAAAAATCAATTGAGATAATAGAAAATTGATACTTGATTATGCATTAGAGGTCATTTTTAATGACATACTGTATTAATTCAGCATTGTTTTTTAGTCCCATCTTTTGCAAAATCCGGCTACGATAGGTGCTAATTGTTTTAACGCTTAAGCTCAAATTCTCGGCAATTTCGGTAGGTGAGGAGCCGTGTCCAATGCTTTTAAGAACTTCAAATTCTCTATCCGATAATTTTTCGTGAGGATTGTCAGAATTCGAAGAATCTCCTGTAAGTTCCGAAATTAGTTTTTCAGCAATGAATGGGCTAATGTATTTGCCACCAGCTATTACTTTTTCGATAGCTTCAATTAGATTTTCGGGAGCACTGTCTTTTGTTAAATAGCCCGATGCTCCCGATTTTAAGGCACGAATTCCATACTGTTCTTCTGGATAAACACTCAATATTAAAACTGCAATATGAGGATATAGAACTTTTACATCTTTAAGAATTTCGATGCCATTTTTTCCAGGCAACGAAATATCTAAAACAATAGCTTGTACATCGAATTTTTTGAGTTGCTGGAAAACTTCTTTGCTATCACGAGCTTCAATAACATCAGTATTAGATTTCTCAGAGAGTATTTGTTTCAACCCCTTACGGATAAGACTATGGTCATCTGCTATAAGAATTCTAATCATTGTTTGATGAGTTATTAAAGGGTAAAGTTACATAAACTGTAGTTCCTTTACCTTCTTCGCCAGATATTTCAAATTTTCCGTTGTGACTTAACGCACGTTCTTTTATGCCTACAATTCCAAAAGATTGGGTTCGTTGAATTTGTTTACCGGTAATTCCTCTACCGTTATCAACTATACGTAATTCTATTTTACTGTCGTCTTCGCTAAGATAAATTTTAATTTCGGTAGCATTTG
>JAESTK010000233.1 GCA_016763645.1 Flavobacteriales bacterium | reverse complement strand
GACTCGTGATCCAAGAATGGTTGAGCGTGAGAAATTCGGACAACCAAAAGCTCGTAAGCAGTTCCAATTCAGTAAACGTTAATACAATATTAGATCGTTTAGTATCTAAACAGCCAAGATCGGAAACGCTACTTGTCTGTTGTTATTTTTAAGAATGTAAACAAACACAAAATGTCAAAACCAAATTACGAAGACTTATTGAAAGCGGGTGTACACTTCGGTCACCTCAAGAAAAAATGGAATCCAGCAATGGCTCCTTATATATTTATGGAAAGAAATGGTATTCATATCATTGACTTACATAAAACAATTGCAAAAATGGAGGAAGCTGGTAAAGCTCTTGCACAAATTGCAAAATCAGGTAAAAAAATAATGTTCGTAGCTACAAAAAAACAAGCAAAAGATATCGTTGCTAAAAAAGTTGCAGAAACTAACATGCCTTTCGTTACTGAAAGATGGCCTGGTGGAATGCTTACCAACTTTGCTACCATTAGAAAAGCAGTTCGTAAAATGAGCCTAATTGACAAAATGGAAACAGACGGAACATTTGATAACATCTCTAAAAGAGAGCGTCTTCAAATTATGCGTCAAAGAGCAAAATTAGAACGAACTTTAGGTAGTATCTCTGATTTAACTAGACTTCCTGCTGCATTGTTCATTGTTGACATCAACAAAGAACACATTGCGATTAAAGAAGCCAGAAAATTGAACATCCCAACTTTCGCCTTAGTCGATACAAACACAGATCCTAAATTGGTTGATTTCCCTATTCCTGCAAATGATGATGCTACCAAGTCTATTGATGCGATTATTAGCTTTGCAGTTGATGCGATTAAAGAAGGTTTAGGCGAAAGAAAAGCCGACAAAGACAAGCAAGCGGAAGCCGCTAGTAAAGCAGAAGAAAAAAAGGAAAAGAAAGCTAAAGCTGAAGCACCTGAAGCTGAAGCAAAATAATTCAAACAAAATTTAATACTTTATAACGATGGCTAATATTACCGCGTCAGACGTAAATAAATTAAGAAAGCAAACAGGTTCTGGAATGATGGACTGTAAAAACGCATTAGTTGAAGCTAATGGGGATTTTGATGCTGCCATAGATATTCTTAGAAAGAAGGGACAAAAAGTTGCCGCTAAAAGAGGTGACAGAGAAGCTGCTGAAGGTTTAGCAATTGCTAAAATAAATGCTGACGGATCTAAAGGTGTTGTAGTAATGGTAAACTGTGAAACAGATTTTGTTGCGAAAAACGAAGAGTTCATTACGTTTGTTAGCACTATTGTCGAAGCTGCATTAACACACAATCCTTCGTCTATTGAAGAATTAAACAACTCAAGTTATGCTGGTAACGGAATGACTGTTGCTGAAAAAATATTAGAGCAGGTTGGGAAGATTGGTGAAAAAATTGAAATTTCTGTTTACAATACTATCGAGGCAGGAAAAGTTATTGCTTACAATCACCCAGGAAATCAAATAGCATCTTTAATTGGACTAAGTAAGGATGGTGATTTCGCTGAAGCTGGAAGAGACGTTGCGATGCAAGTTGCCGCAATGGCTCCTATCGCGTTGAATGAAGCTGCGGTAGACCAAGCAACTATAGATAAAGAAATTGAAATAGGAAAAGATCAAGCTATTGCTGAAGGAAAGCCTGCAGATTTAGCTGAAAAAATTTCTAAAGGGAGATTAAACAAATTCTTTAAAGAGAATACTTTAGTAAACCAGGCATTTATAGAAGATAACAAAAAGAGTGTTGGTCAATACCTGAAAGACATTGACAGCGACTTAGCTGTTACCGATTTCAAGCGAGCAGCGTTAGCATAGATATTTTAAAAAGAGAAACTTAAGTTTCTCTTTTTTTTTGTCCTATTTTTTTTGTCATATTTGAATCCGAAATAAACAAGCATGAAATACAAAAGAATACTTCTCAAACTAAGCGGGGAATCTCTAATGGGTAACCAAGATTTCGGAATCAGTAATGATATGCTAACCCAATACGCACAAGAGATAAAACAGATAGTCGAAAGCGGTGTTGAAGTTGCAGTTGTAATCGGTGGGGGAAATATTTTTAGAGGTATTCAGGCTGAAAAAGGAGTGATAGATCGTGTTCAAGGAGACTATATGGGTATGCTCGCAACGTGTATTAATGGGTTAGCATTACAAAGCGCAATTGAATCTATTGGTATAAAAACACGATTGCTTACCGCAATAAAAATGGAACAAATTGCAGAACCTTACATTAAACGAAGGGCTGTTCGTCACCTACAAAAAGGGCGTGTAGTTATTTTTGGTGCAGGAACAGGTAACCCCTATTTCACAACCGATACCGCAGCTTCTTTACGTGCTATTGAAGTTGGAGCAGAAGTTATTTTAAAAGGAACGAGAGTGGACGGGATTTACACCGAAGACCCTGAGAAAAATGCAGACGCCAAAAAATATGACAACATTACTTTTAATGAGGTGTACGAAAAAGGACTCAATATTATGGACATGACTGCCTTCACGCTTTGTAATGAGAACAAACTACCAATCATTGTTTTCGACATGAACAAACCTGGCAACCTACAGAGAGTTGTTTTGGGGGAACAGGTAGGAACTTTGGTGGAATTTTAGAAGCTGTCTAAATTTTATTTTCTTTGTAAGCATCGAAAAACGCATTTATCATGACTGAAGAAATAAATATGATTATAGATATGGCGAGAGAGTCTATGTCTTCATCCATTGAACACTTATCGGCTGAATTAACAAAAATTAGAGCTGGAAAGGCTAATCCATCTATGTTAGATTCTGTTTCTGTCGATTATTACGGTTCTAAAACACCACTTAGCCAAGTTGCAAATGTAAATACCTTAGATGCCAGAACGCTTAGTATTCAGCCATGGGAAAAAGCGATGCTTGAAGAAATTGAGAAAGCGATTACCAATTCTAATCTCGGTTTAAATCCTCAAAACAACGGAGAATTAATTATGATTAACGTTCCTCAATTAACAGAAGAACGAAGAAGAGAATTGGTGAAACAAGCAAAAGCAGCTGGCGAACATGATAAAGTTAGCATTCGTAATGCAAGAAAAGATGCCAATGACGAAATCAAAAAAATGAGTAACGATGGGCTTCCTGAAGATCTTGGTAAAGGTGCCGAAGCCAGCGTGCAAAAAGTTACTGACGAATACACTAAAAAAATTGACGATTTAGTTGCTGCAAAAGAAGCCGACATTATGACGGTTTAACTAATGCAGAAAACTGCATTATATTACATTTTCCTTTTCTTCCTATTTTCTGCGTGTAAAAAAGACGTGTCCTTAAATACTGTTGTGCAAATTGATAGCATTATGGTCAATGATTCGATTCAAATAAATTATGAAGATTCGTTGGTGTTTGTTTTTCAGAGGCAAGATTCTGCATCGCTTACCTTTTTATTAGACCTTGACAAATATGATACACACCTACAACTAGAATTAAATAATGGTGAAGTTATTGATTCAAATTCAATCGTATTAGACTCCACTATTACAGAAATATCTTCGAAAATAACGGAAGGTTATTTTACTTCGATTACCTCCTCGCCTATCTATATAGTATTTGGTGAACACGCATTTTTAGATTCTCTTATTGTTACGGACAGGCTAAACCTTTCGATGCATGACAACAGCAGAGGAAATATTGAACTTACGTTATATAATCGTTGGGGACAAGAAATGGTGGATACTTCGTTTTATAAAACGGACTATGCCTTTGCTGCGACTATCAATGTTAATTCGTTTACACCCGACCTATATATTGGAAGGACTATTTATGGGAACGAGGAACGAGTGTTTAAGGTTGTAATACTATAACCTCAGCCTAAGAAAATAAATGTGCAAGTAACTTTAGGGTAGTGTCAACTACTTGATACCTCCACAACTAAAATGTAATCTTGTAATGTTAGGAATCCTATAAATCTACTTTATTATCTCCGCTGCCTCTTGTTACTTGCCTGTAGTTTTTAGCTTTGTATCTTAATTTAACTCACTTTTATGAAACATATTATTCTTTTTCTGGCAACTATTGCCGTTAGCTTTACAGCATATTCTCAAACGCCAGGAGATACTACTATCATTCAAACATTGACATTCGATAGTACTGGTCGGTCTTATATGTTCAACTTTCCTGACGGAACGACATCTTACGAAAAGATAATAATGCAATACCGAATGAGGTGTACAGATGGTCTTGTTTCAACTGGCGCCAATACAAATCTTGGTTGTGGAGAATGGGATTATAGTTGCAATACGTTCGTCACAGATTCTTCGAGAACAGACTCTATAAAAGCTATACATCCTGATTATATCATAAGTTCTTTTACCGGCACAACATTTAACTACACATCAATTCCTACCTATACCTATTATCAATCTACACAAGAGGAGGTTACATATATTACTACTTCGGCTGAAACAGTTGCGGTTATCAACTCAGGAAGTGGGTCTGATAATAATCCGTTTGACCTTACCACAAGCAGAGCTAAAACTCAATATCTAATTACAAGCTCTGAATTACTTGCGGGAGGAATAATTGCAGGGGACTTAACAAGTTTAAAATTAGACATCGATGGACTCGGAGACGAAATTAATAACTTAAGAATCAAAATAAAGACAACAACAGACACCATGATTAATGTTCTTTACCCACATACTGAAGGCTTTACTACTGTATATTACCTCAATACTACATTCAATTCTGTGGGATTTCATCAATTCAATTTCAGCACCAATTTTAGCTGGGATGGAACTAGTAATCTAATTGTAGAATTCACGTTCAACAATGCTACTGGAACAACATCATCTGTTGTTGCCGAAGATACTCTAGGTTTCGGGATTTTCACAAACGAAGATGACTATTCACTTGAATTTTCCGGGGCTCAATACAGTGATATTTCTGGTTCTTTTTCAACAATAACTGATGAAATAACGATTTCATTGTGGTCGTACGGAGATATTTCCTTGCCACAAAACACTTATTTGTTTGAAGGAGTCGATGCTGCTAATAACAGACAAGTAAACGTTCATCTACCATGGAACAACGGCAGTGTTTATTGGGATTGTGGAAATACAGGTTCTGGTTATGACCGGATAGATAAAGCCGCTTTGGCTTCTGACTACCAAAACAAATGGACTCATTGGACATTTACCAAAAATGCGGCAACAGGAAGTATGAAAATTTACTTAAATGGTGTGTTATGGCATTCTGGAACTGGAAAGACTAACCCCATCAATTTACAGCAGTTAGTAATAGGAGCGAGTAAAGGTTACGCAACCGGATTTTTAGGTAAAATTGATGAATTTCAAATTTGGGATAAAGAACTCTCCTCAACTGAAATTATGGATTATATGCACACGTCCATTACTGCTGCTCATCCTAGCTATTCGAACTTAGTTGCGTACTACAAATTTAATACTGGAAGCGGTTTAGCACTTCTTGATGAAACTGGAAACCACAACGGAACATTAGTTAACGGACCTCTCTGGAGGCAACGAAATGGGGAAGAATTAGCAATGAACTTTGTGGCGCTAAATAAACGCCCTAATTTTGTTATTCTTCAAGGTACCTATAGCACAAATATTATCTATACCACAACTCTTGATTCGTTAATTAATGGCATCAACACAATAGACCAGTATGCCGTTGATGGTACTGATGTGATTTTAATCAATTCAAGTACTGGGTATGAGGCTGGAGATATGGTTATTTATGATGAAGACGGGAATCAAGTAGGTACAGTTGCTATTGCAACGCAAAACACGATTAATATAGTTGACCTTGATTACTACAAGAAATTTCCTTCTCAATACGAACTAATGTCGTTTGTTACACCTTATGGCATCAATTTAAACCTAGGTATAGAAGGTAAAATGTGGGAATTTGATGTATCCGATTTTCAACCGATACTAAAAAATAACAAATTATTATCCGTTCAATTTGGCGCAACTCAGGAAGAACTTGATATTCGATTTTTATTTATAGAAGGGACTCCGAGTAGAGAAGTTATCGATATTCAAAATATATGGCGCTCTGGGCAAAGTACCGCCTACGGTAATATAATAAGTGATAGCCGATTTGAACCGAGAACAGTTTCCTTAAACCCAAGTGCTTCAATGTTTAAAATCAAAGCCGCAATTACCGGCCACGGACAAGAAGGAGAGTTTATTGCGCGAACGCATTATTTTAATCTTAATGGTGGTTTCAACGAGGTTGAGTGGCAAGTTTGGAAAGAGTGTGCAGAAAACCCTGTGTACCCACAAGGTGGAACATGGGTTTACGACAGAGCTGGTTGGTGCCCAGGTTGGCAACCGATATTAAGGAATATGAAATCAACCCAGCTACCATTTCTGGAAATTCGGTCGATATAGATTATGGTGTTAATTCAGGGTCGGGAGATTCACGATATATTATTTCACCATTACTCGTTTCTTATGGGGTACCAAATTTCACGAATGATGCCTCGATTACAGACATTATTAAACCATCTTCGAAAATAGAGCACGCTCGATTAAATCCCATGTGTAGCTATCCAGAAATAGTAATAAAAAACACGGGATCTGCTACCTTAACCTCTTTGGATATTAAATATAGCGTAAATGGTGGAACTACAGAAACCCATTCTTGGACGGGATCATTAGGATTTTTAGAAACCGAAGTCGTTACAATAATTCCCTCTCCAATATTTTGGAGAGCGACTGTCTCAGCCAATACTGATGCTGTTTTTGAAGCTTGGGTAGAAAACCCAAATGGTACTGCAGATGAGTACAGCTTTAACGATAAAATGGTTTCTGATTTTATTGTTCCCGATACGCTTCCACAAATTTTTGTAGTTCGCTACAAAGGAAACAATGCACCTAACGAAAGTGCGTGGTACATTTACGATGAAGCGGGTAATGTTATCTATAGTAATACATCGTGGACCACCAGTTATGTAACGGACACCGTCTCACTAGACCCTGGCTGTTACAGACTTTATGTTTCCGATTCTGACGATGACGGTTTAAGTTGGTGGGCAAACAATGATGGTGCAGGAGATATAAAAATTGCAAAGCACGATTGGTTTGGCTACTATAAGACTTTTAATTTAGATTTTGGCGACAATATCAATTGGTATTTCACCGTAGATTATGAGGAAATTACGAGTATAACGGAGCACACTACAAAGTCTGGTCTACTTATTTACCCCAACCCTAGTAATGGACAATTTAATATCGAAATGCGAGGATTTACTGATGATATTACACTCACCGTTATTTCTTTGTTGGGGCAAGAGGTGGAAAGTTTAACAATCTCAAAATCCAACCAATTGTACAATACGATACAGTTATCTAACATTAAAAGTGGTATCTACTTTGTTCATGCAACTGATGGGAACACGCAACAAGTGAAGAGAATCGTAATCAAGTAAATTAGAACCTAAGCCCACACTTTAGTCCCTTCCGAGCAATTTTTGCAAATGTCAATTTCGCTACGCGAGCGTAGTAAAGATGTCCGAAATTCTTGGTATTCCCTTCCCTGCCAAATTTCAGTAAACGGATGAGTTTTTAAATCACCCAATTGATGTGTAGCGTCTTTATCGAAACAACATGGAACAACTTTTCCATCCCACGTAAACACACACGAATGCCATAATTTCCAACAGTGGTTTTCCAAGGCATTTTTTATCGAATACTTCCCTCCTGCTTCTTTTTTGTAACGTGAATATTTTTCTATTGTAGGGATTAATTCATTACCATTTTCGAAATCGTAAATTTGGGCAGTTTTTAATTTTACTTCATCAACTCCCAATTCGTCAGCTAAACTGTAAACTTCATCAATTTGATGCTCGTTTGGCTGCACAACCAAAAACTGAAAAATAACATGAGGCGTTTTTGATTTTAGTTCTTTCTTCCATTTCAATACATTCTTAGTTCCTTCAATTACCTTGTCTAAACTTCCGTTTATACGATAGCTTTCATAAGTTTCTTGGGTTGTTCCATCAATAGAAATAATTAATCTATCTAAGCCAGATTCAATGGTTTTTTTAGCGTTTTCATCATTCAAAAAATGAGCATTTGTAGATGTCGCAGTATAAATTCCTTTTTGGGAAGCATAGCTTACCATCTCCAAAAAATCGGGATTGATGTATGGCTCACCTTGAAAATAAAAAGTGAGGTAACTCAATTTGCTTTTGAGTTGGTTGATTGTCGATTTAAAAAAATCTGACTTCAAATTACCCGTTTCTCTTGTAAACTGCTTTAGACCGCTCGGGCATTCGGGGCAGCCCAAATTACATGCTGTTGTGGGCTCAAAAGAAATACTAATCGGTTCACCCCATTGAACGGGTTTATTACCCATTTTGAAACATAGTAACTAGATAAAACTTGCAATGCATTTACAACCCGACCGATGGTAAGTTTCGATAAAAAATTGAGACCGTCCGATGTCTTCGACATTTAATACAGCACGTTTTTATTTTGATAGATGATATCTTTCGTCATCCTTTTTAGTGTTTCTCCAGCGTCTCCCAGCATCGAAAAATCATTTGGAAATCGCGCAGGTGGAATGCCTATAATCTTCTTAGTCTCCGGCTTTAAAGCATTAACATCCCCATTTGCAATCCCTGATCGATGACTCCAAAACGTTTCTGCGGTAATTGGATCTGTTTTAATTAACTCATTAGAGCGGTTATTGATATAATCAATACTGCCACTTATCATCGCTTTTTTCGATTGATTTTTTTCTACAACGGTGCATTTAATCACCTTATACTTAGGTACTTTAACATCATTACCGAGAGTGTCTTTGGTAACATTTCCACCATCATCAAGCACGTATTCCCAGCCATCGCGTACTTTTTTCTTTTCCTCGTAAATGAGTTGTTTTTCGCTTTCGGGAGATACCGTTATTACCTTCATATTAACCAAAATTGTATAATCGAAATACAAATCAGGTTGCTTTGTATTGTAATATCTCAACCAGTTTTTGTTGAGTTCGGTAAGAGAAATTTTCTTCAAATCTTTTTCGAATTGTGGTGGCAAAGGAACTCCTGTTGCATTTTTCATTTTGAACAAAACGTTGCTCGTTCCGAGCTCTTTTGCTTGAACTATCAAAGCATCAACATCACGAAAATTATTGTAATACCCTTTTACTCTCAGCAATTCAGCATGAGCACTTCTCGCATCTTTTCGGTCGTTAGTTTTTAATAACTGCTCTGCATGCACATAATAGTACTCCGCGGCTTTTTCTTTTGAACCTATTATATCGGCATCATAATTCTGAAATTCTATTCCTGTGGGGATATTCATCAATTTTGAAACTCGCTCTTGGCGTCCGCTCAATCGTATGTATATCGCGTTTATTTTATCCCAATTATCTGGTCTTCCTTCTTTTTTTAAAAAAGCGATTTTTCTATTATCCTGTTCAACGGCTTTATTGAATGACAACTCTATTACTTGAAGGTGCTCTGGGTCGCTCGGCTTTTTTTGCAATTTTTTAATTGCCTTATTAATAGCTGTATCATATTGTCCTTTTTGCATTGCTTTTTGAGCGCCATGGCACGACATCAAGATAATTACGGCAAATAGAAAATAAACTAACTGTTTCATGAAATTCGATTTTTATTAATGCTTTTCAAAATCTAAGCCAAAGATAATAGCAATGAACAGAAATCTCTTCTTTCAGCAGCATATATTCCATATTAATCGAGATAATTTGAATAATCTGCAATTAGTGTTTACTTTCGGTCGCTAATCAAATTTCATTTGTTATTGTGGGCTTTTGGTCTAAAATAGTACGCCTTATTCTTCGTAATCGAATCTCGATTTTAGTAGGTATTGGCTTGTTTACCATCTTCATGGGTTATCAAGGCCGAAAAGCCGAGATGATTTATGAATTCCCCGACTTACTACCCAATACCGATTCTACAAAAATAGCGTATGCCGAATTACAAAAAAGATTTGGAAAATCGGGGGCAATATTGCTTGTCGCCATCGAAGGTAAGCCAACAGAGAATCTCGAAAAATTTCAAGCATGGTATGATTTAATATCCGATTTAAAACAAATTGACGGTGTTGATACTGTAGTTTCAATTACCAGTATTTTTGATGTAGTAAAAAATAGTAAAGAAAAAGTTTTCGAAATAAAACCTGTCGTTACAACAAAACCAGTAAACGAAAATGAACTTATAGAAATTAGGGAAAAGATTGCTCGGCTTCCTTTTTACAAAGGATTGCTCTATAACGATTCTTCAGGAGCCTCATTAATTGCGCTAACGCTAGATTCTAAAACGTTTCATTCTATGGCGCGTGTTCCTTTGGTTCAAAATATAGAAGATAGGGTCGAACAATTTAAAACTGACCAAAATACTGAAGCATATATCTCTGGGCTACCATACATAAGGACTGTTGTTACAGAAATGATTCGTAAAGAACTTGGGCTCTTTGTAGGCTTATCAATACTTATTACCACGCTACTTCTTTCTATCTTTTTTAGGTCTACTAAAACTGTAATTACATCCATGACAGTTGTTGCCATAGGTGTTGTCTGGTACTTTGGGGTGTTGGGCACTTTGGGTTATAAAATTACAATTCTTACTGCTTTAATCCCTCCTTTACTCATTGTAATCGGGGTTCCTAACTGTATTTTCTTGATTAATAAATTTCATAGCGAATTTAAAGATCATCAAAATAAGATGAAGGCACTCAGCCGAGTTATTGAAAAAATTGGTAATGCTACCCTACTTACAAATTTTACTACTGCCTGCGGATTTTTTACATTTGTATTTACCCAAAATCCACTATTAATTGAATTTGGTATTGTTGCCTTCGTCAGCATCATGTTCATTTTTATAATCGCGATTTGCGTTGTTCCTATTTTCTTTAGCTATTTCCCAGAACCTAAATCAAAACATTCACGGCATCTCGACAAAAAATGGATTATTGCTTGTGTTAACTACTTTGAAAGGGTTGTTCTCAATCATCGCTCAATAACATACGGAATTACAGGATTGATAATTGTTATCTCAGTTTACGGAATGACTTTGCTTAAGACTACCGGAAACGTGGTTGATGATGTACCCGATTCGCACAAAGTGGTTACCGATTTACGATTTTTCGAAAATCATTTTAACGGTGTGCTCCCCTTTGAAATAGCGATTGACGCTAAAAAACCTGGCTACGCATCCAAAGATCATACGCTAAAAAAGATTGATAAATTGTACAAAGTTTTGGCCGAATACGACCAATTTTCTAGGCCCCTCTCTGTAATTGATGGCATTAAATTCTGCAAGCAAGCATATTATAACGGCAATCCGAAAAAATATCAACTCATAAACCAACAAGAGAAAGTGTTCTTTAAAAGCTATTTAGAAAATTCAAGAAGTGACCAGCAATGGCTTTCTGCTTTTATAGACACGACTAAGCAATACGCCAGAATTAGTGTTCAAATGAAGGACATCGGCACTAAAGAAATGGAAGCTATTTTTGCCGAACTAAATCCTAAAATCGATTCCATTTTTAGCCCAGATAAGTATAATGTGCATATAGTTGGGCCAAGTATTACCTTTCTTCGTGGTACTACTTTTCTTATCGAAAACCTCAAAATTAGCTTGGCTCTTGCTGTACTTATTATCGCAGTAATTATGCTTCTACTTTTCCGCTCATGGCGAATGGTTATTGTCTCGCTCATCCCAAACCTTATACCTTTGCTCGTTACAGGAGGCGTAATGGGCTATTTTGGCATCGCTTTAAAGCCCTCCACCATTTTAGTGTTTTCTATTGCATTTGGCATTTCTGTAGATGACACCATTCATTTTTTAGCAAAATACCGTCAAGAGTTAAAACAAAGCGGTTGGTACATTAAAAAATCGGTACTAAACGCCCTCAATGAAACCGGAATTAGCATGATGTACACCTCGATTGTTCTCTTTTTCGGCTTTGCTGTATTTATGATTTCCGATTTCGGAGGCACACAAGCTCTTGGCATCTTAGTATCTCTTACACTTCTTGTCGCGATGGTCGCTAACTTAATTCTATTGCCTTCATTCTTACTTACTTTAGATAGGTTTCTTACTAACAGGGCATTTAAAGAACCTTTGTTAGAAATTATTGATGAAGAAGAAGACATCGACCTCGGAAATTTGACCATCAAAAAAGATAGCCCTACTTTTGTTAAAGAAAACCAAAAAGAACAAACACCATGAAAGGGATAATTTTAGCAGGAGGCTCTGGCACAAGGCTACACCCTCTAACATTAGCTGTTAGTAAACAATTGATGCCTATTTACGATAAACCGATGATTTATTATCCTTTATCTTCATTGATGATGGCTGGAATAAAAGATATCTTAATTATATCTACACCTCATGATACACCTCATTTTAAAAAATTGTTGGGCGATGGTTCTTCATTAGGGTGTAATTTCGAATACAAAGTACAGGAAGTGCCAAACGGCCTTGCACAAGCTTTTGTTTTAGGAGAAGGATTTATTGGCAACGACCCTGTAGCACTTATTTTAGGCGACAATATTTTTTACGGCTCTGGGCTATCAAAAAAACTACAAGCGATTACAAATCCAAATGGGGGAGTTGTTTTTGCGTACCACGTTTCCGACCCCGAGCGTTATGGTGTAGTTGAGTTCAACGAAGTAAATACAGCCATTTCTATTGAAGAAGAACCAACACAGCCAAAATCTAATTTTGCTGTTCCTGGATTATATTTTTATGATAACAGTGTAATAGAAATAGCAAAAAATCTTGAGCCTAGCCCTCGTGGAGAATATGAAATCACTGACATCAATAAAATGTACTTAGAACGAGGTAAACTAAAAGTTGTAATAATGGATAGAGGAACTGCTTGGCTTGATACGGGAACTTTTGCTTCGCTTATGCAGGCCGGTCAGTTTGTACAAGTTTTGGAAGAACGTCAAGGGTTAAAAGTGGGATGCATTGAAGAATGCGCTTATCGAATGGGCTTTATTGGCCCAGAACAGCTAGATAAATTAGCAACACCGCTCGTTAAAAGTGGCTACGGAACTTACCTTAAAAGTCTGCTTCAATAATGAACCCAACCATATCATTGGACACTTCGAATCTTACTGAAATAGTTGAATCTGAGTTAGCTAAATTAGATTTTAACCACAAGCCGTACCAACTCTACGAACCAATTTCGTACATTCTATCTTTAGGAGGGAAAAGAATGCGACCTGTGCTTTTGTTAATGGCTTGCGATATGTTTGGAAAATCGATTGAAGACGCAATGCCTCAAGCTTTAGCAATAGAAATTTTTCACAATTTCACGTTGGTACATGACGATATTATGGATCAGGCACCCAAGCGAAGAAATCAACTTACCGTACACACGAAATGGAACGAAAACACCGGTATTCTATCGGGTGATGTAATGCTGGTCTGTGCTTACCAACAACTTTGCAAAAGCGAAAATCAATATTTAGCTCAGTTACTGCACCTCTTTAATAAAACTGCGATAGAAGTTTGCGAAGGTCAACAATTCGATATGAATTACGAGACCGAAAACAATATTACCATTCCTGAATACATTAGAATGATTGAGCTGAAAACTGCAGTTTTATTAGGTTGCAGTTTACAAACAGGTTCAATCATTGCTGGAGCAACAACGGAGGACCAAACTAATATGTATGAGTTCGGTAGAAATATCGGCATAGCATTTCAATTACAAGACGATTTGTTAGATGTTTTTGGCGACCCAGATAAATTCGGAAAACAAATAGGAGGAGATATCATTAGCAATAAGAAAACCTATTTATACATCAAAGCGCTCGAATTGGCTGATGCAAATCAAAAAACAAAACTCAACCAATTATTTAATACTGATGAAGTAGACAATTTGGAGAAAATTCAGGCAGTAACTAATATTTACAACTCTCTATCGGTTAAAGACTCTACTAAAAGTGAGATGAAAAAATATTTTAATACCGCGATGTCATTCTTCAATAAAATAGATTTATCCGAAGAGCAAAAAATGCCCTTGCGTGAGTTTGCCGATAAATTAATGGTTCGCGAATCGTAATGTCATTAGAACTCCAACTTTCGCAACTTCCCACCTTTTACAATCGAGTTGATATTATTCAGCAAACAGCAGAGCAGACCATCAAAGATTTTGATGTGTTTGATTATCAAATTACCTTTTCGGAAACAGAAAAAACTGCTTACGAAGAATTATTCGACCAAATTCTTCCTTTAATTGGCAATCTGGTAATCAATGATTACAAAAAACTGATGAACATTCTTTACCGAATAGATGTTAACGAAGACCTCATCGATCAAAAACTTTCAACATCTAACCCTACTCAATTTGCAGAAATAATTACAGAATTAGTACTAGAAAGAGAGCTTAAAAAAGTTGTTATTAGAAATTACTACAAGAATCAGCAAAATGAAACATAATTTTTCGGTTAACATCAATACTATTTTTTAAATTTGCTGTTCAATTCGAACTGGAAGCATGGACAAACATTCTTACCTGAGTAACGGAGACGTTGCCGCACTTGAAGCCCTTTATCAGCAATACAAAAGCGATAATGATTCAGTAGATTTTGGCTGGAAAAAGTTTTTTGAAGGATACGAACTCGCTCAAACAAATTTTGAAGACGGTGGAGCAATCCCCGAAAATGTTAGCAAAGAATTCAAAGTTCTTAAGCTGATTGATGACTACCGCTCTCGCGGACATCTTTTTACAAAAACTAATCCCGTTCGCGAAAGAAGGAAATACGCACCCAATCTAGATATATCAAATTACGGATTATCTGACGTTGATTTAGATACCGTTTTTCAAGCTGGAGACGAAGTTGGCTTGGGCTTCACCACGCTTAGAAATATTGTTGAAGACTTAGAAAAAACTTACTGTTCTTCAATTGGGGTTGAGTATATGTATATCCGCAAACCAAAAAACACACAATGGTTGCGTGATAAATTTACCGAGACAAAAAATCAAGCAAATTTTTCGATTGAACAGAAAAAACACATCCTACATAAATTAAATCAAGCAGTTGGATTTGAACAATTTTTACATAAAAAATATGTTGGGCAAAAAAGATTTTCGCTCGAAGGTGGAGAGTCTTTAATCCCTGCATTAGATGCTATTGTCGAGAAAGGTTCTGAATTAGGAGTGCAAGAATTTATTATGGGCATGGCTCATCGTGGGCGTTTAAACGTACTTGCCAATATTTTCAATAAAAAACACGAAGATATATTTAATGAATTTGAAGGGAAAGAATTCGAAGAAAATTTATTTGATGGCGATGTAAAATACCACTTAGGTTATTCATGCGAAGTTGTTGCTAATAGCGGAAAAAAGGTACACATTATCTTATCACCAAACCCATCACACCTAGAAGCCGTTGGTCCTGTTGTTGAAGGAATTACTCGAGCTAAAATTGACAAATACCTAAAAGACGAGGAGAAAATCGTTCCCATTTTAATTCATGGAGATGCTGCCATAGCAGCTCAGGGAGTTGTGTATGAAGTTGCTCAAATGGAGCAGCTAGATGGATACAGAACTGGAGGAACTATCCATATTGTTATTAACAATCAAATCGGTTTTACAACCAACTACCTAGATGCTAGGTCGAGTACATACTGTACTGACATAGCTAAAGTGACACTTGCACCTGTGTTTCATGTAAATGGAGATGATGTTGAAGCGCTAGTTTACACTTGCCAAATAGCGTTAGAATATCGACAACGATTTAAATCGGATGTATATATCGACTTACTTTGTTACAGGAAGTACGGTCACAACGAGGGTGATGAACCTCGTTTCACACAGCCTTTATTATATAAGGCAATCGCAAATCACCCAAATCCAAGAGACATTTACCGAGAAAAACTGTTAGCAGAAGGCGTTATACAAAACGGAGTTGTCAAAGAGGACGCTGACGAACATAATTCTAGATTACAGAAAGAGCTTGACGGTGCTAAAAAACAAACTAAATCTAGGGTAACTGAGTTTTTAAAATATACTTGGCGAGAATTCGAAAACGCAAAACCGGGCGACACCTTACTTCCCGTGAAAACAACTTACAACAAGAAAAAATTAATAGAGTTAGGAAAATCTATTAGTACACTTCCTTCTGATAAAAATTTCCTTAAAAAAATAACCCGACTTTTTGGTGCTCGCCTTAAAATGATTGAAAAAGGTACTTCACTAGATTGGGCAATGGGCGAATTATTAGCCTACGCTACTTTGCTTGAAGAAGGCTTTTCTGTTCGTATTTCAGGACAAGATGTTGAGCGTGGAACTTTCTCTCATCGACACGCTGTAGTAAAGGTTGAAGATTCGGAAGAAGAGTATATACCGCTTCATAATTTAAGTGAAAAACAAGCGAGGTTTTCTATTTACAACTCACTCCTATCTGAATATGGGGTATTAGGTTTTGAATACGGATACGGGTTAGCAATGCCTAAGTGTTTAACCATTTGGGAAGCTCAATTTGGTGATTTTAATAACGGTGCTCAAATTATTTTAGATCAATTTTTAAGCGCTGCCGAAGACAAATGGAAATGTCAAAACGGTTTGACTTTATTGCTTCCTCACGGGTACGAAGGTCAAGGGTCTGAGCACAGTAGTGGTCGAATGGAGCGTTACTTAATTATGTGTGCCGAAGAAAATATGCAGGTTGCCAATGTTACCACACCGGCCAACTATTTCCACATATTGAGACGACAACTGCACAGAACTTTCAGAAAACCACTGATTGTTTTTACGCCCAAAAGTCTACTGAGACATCCTGCTTGCGTTTCGTCAATTGATGAAATGGCAAACGGTAGTTTTCAGGAAGTGATAGATGACGCATCAGCTAAGGTAAAAGACATTACTACTGTTGTATTTTGTAGCGGTAAATTCTACTACGATTTACTCGAAGAAAGAGAAAATAATGGCAGAAAAGACGTTGCATTGGTTCGTTTGGAGCAACTTTACCCACTTCCGGAAGCACAAATTAATGCTGTATTGAAAAAGTATAAAGGTGCGGAAAACATTATCTGGGCACAAGAAGAACCGGAAAACATGGGAGCTTGGATTCATATTTTAAGTCATTTAAGAAAAATTCCTTTTAAATTAGTTTCGAGAAGTGCGAGCGGAAGCCCTGCTACTGGTTCTTCTAAACTACACTCAATTCGTCATAAAAAAATAATTGATAAAGTATTCAGCTATTCGCTGGTAACAAAATAAAAACTAGAATATGTCTGTTTTAGAAATGAAAATGCCAAGTCCAGGAGAATCAATCACAGAAGTGGAGCTTGCTCAATGGTTAGTCGAAAATGGTGATTATGTAGAAATCGACCAAGCTGTTGCTGAAATTGATTCAGACAAAGCAACATTAGAATTACCCGCAGAAAAAGCAGGTATAATAACATTGCTTGCCGAAGAAGGTGACACAATTACTGTTGGTGCAGTAGTTTGCAAAATCGATACCAGTGCTAAAGCTCCGAAAAAAGCAAATACTTCAACAGGCGCAGCACCCATAGCGAAAAAAGAAGACGTAAACGGTTGAAACGCCTAAATCAGATGCGACACCTGCTCCATCAATAGATAATTCATCTGCAAAAGCAACACCTGTTGCTAAAGCCATGATGAGCGATAATGGAATTAAATCTAACAAAATAAAAGGCTCTGGCGATGATGGAAAAATCATTAAATCTGATGTTGTCGCCTACCTTTCTGGAGGAATAAAAGGAGACGCTATTGCCGGTTGGGGTGGTACTCGCGGTGAAGAATCGAAAAAAATGTCTTCGCTAAGAAGAAAAATCGCTAAGCGTTTAGTTGCCGTTAAAAACGAAACTGCAATGCTTACAACTTTCAACGAAGTTGACATGAGCGCTGTGATGGCAGTCCGTAAAAAATACAAAGAGAAATTTAAGGAAGTTCACGGAACTGGCTTAGGCTTTATGTCGTTCTTTACAAAAGCTTGCACCGAAGCACTAAATCTTTTTCCATCTGTTAATGCAATGGTTGATGGCGATAACATGATTACGCACAATTATGCAGATATTGGTATTGCTGTTAGCTCTCCAAAAGGTCTGATGGTCCCTGTGGTTAGAAATGCTGAACAAATGAGCTTAGCCGAAATTGAAACTGAAATTAAACGACTTGCCATAAAAGCCCGCGATGGTAAACTCTCCATTGAAGAAATGACTGGTGGAACCTTTACCATTACCAATGGAGGAGTTTTTGGTTCGATGCTAAGCACACCTATTATTAACCCTCCGCAAAGTGCCATTTTAGGAATGCACAACATTGTTGAGCGACCAATGGCTATTAACGGAAAAGTAGAAATTAGGCCAATAATGTACGTGGCACTTTCTTACGACCACCGTATTATTGACGGTAAAGAATCGGTGAGTTTCTTATACAAAGTAAAAGAAATGCTGGAAGACCCAACCAAACTTATTTTCGGTGCTAAGCCACCAGAAGAGGTGTTACTTGGTTTGTAGATTCACGGATTACAAATCCGCGAGGGCGGGGTTCAAAGGTTATTTCTACTAAATAGTTGGTCGAGTCTTCCAATTTTCTACCTCTGTTTTAAATTCTGTGATGTTTCTTGTGTTCCCTTGCTCAACCGATTTTAACGATGCCTCCGCTCGTTGTTGCATTTCTTCTTTAGTGGTTGAGAAAAATGAAGTAGCTGTATCAGCCTTTGACTTACGGTAAGCTAATAAATGCTTAAACGCCTCAATTAAATTCACGTCTGTTACTTCTGCTAATTCTGATTTAATCCAATCGATATCTGCTTGTAAGTCCATAATGTTGCCGTATTAGTATTACAAAGCTAACGCTTTTTCTCGTTCTAACCTAGCTAGTGCGCGATTTCATCAGGGCAAACTCATACTTTAATTCCAATCACGCGTAACAGGTAATCCTCATTCCATCCCGCTTTTAGTCTTTTTCCTTTAATTCCTTGCTTTTCGGTTTTTTCATTTT
>JAESTK010000279.1 GCA_016763645.1 Flavobacteriales bacterium | reverse complement strand
CCACAACCGCTTTATTGGGCAGTATGAGTACTATGGTAATATCGTGTTTTCTAATCTTTAATCAAACCACAACCAATTAAAGCTTTGTTAGATATAAAAAAAAAATATCGTGTTTTCTAATCTTTAATCAAACCACAACACTATAGAACCGATTCAAAATTATGGGGTTAATATCGTGTTTTCTAATCTTTAATCAAACCACAACGAAAAATCGTTGTAACAAAAATTGAATGTCAATTTTTCGTTGTGGTTTGGCTGTTTAAGATTAAAAAGTGTATGCCAAAGAACTTTCATTAAATACTAAACTTATAACTTTTCTATTTTACCAGAAACTGAAATTTTTACTTTGATTGGATTAAATGTAAACCAACCTGTTTTTCCATCTCCAAAATTTCTAATTGAAATAAAATCTTTTTTTGAATCTTTATCTGGTCTCGAATCTGAATTTAATTTAAAATTATAATAACCTTCTGATAAACTTTGAGCCTTATACAAATGTTCTTTTAAAAGTATAAAATCGGGATTATCCCAATTAATTTCATCTTCGTTTAAACCTAACAAAAACATATCGTTAATATGTAAAGTGGTAATAATTTCTTTCCCATCTGCTGGTAATTGATATACAGGATAACCTTTACGTTTACGCTCTACAACTGTCCAAAATGTAACCACATCTTCTTTTAAGTTATCATTATCATCTTTGTAAATTAATACATGATGATTGTTTCGTGGATTTACCCATTGGTTTGTATTATCTTTTAATTGTTCTGCTCCAGAAAAATTTTCCTTCATACGTACTTTTAAAACAGGAACTGGATTTCCGTTTTTATTAGGCAAGAAAATTTGTGGTTGTTTTATGCCTTCGTCATCTACAACAAAAAAAGTATTAACAGGAATTTTCCCTTTTGCAAAACCACCTAAATTTTGAATACGCTTAAAAATTAAACGCTTTATAGTTTCATCTACAACTTTTTCAATATGTTTTTGGGTTGTTAAACTTTCAATGGTTTTTCTTATATGAAATGCTTCGTCACTAAAAGGAGCAGTTCGCTTACCAAAAACAAATTCTTTATGTAACTGTCCTCGTGCTGCTACTCCAACGTTTTTATATGTGATTCCGTTTTTTTCTGTTTTATGCGTTCTAACGGTTAATACATTACTACTTCGTTTATGAGACACTAAAACTTTATCAATGGCTTGTTCTGCATCATAGTGAAATGTTTCCCAAGGCATAGGAAAATTATTAGCTTCAGGGTTTTTATTGTAACGATTCCACTTTGTAAGTTCTTGCAAATAACGTGTTTTACTACAGGTCATTACCAAAGCATCAATTGCATGATGACGATGATCTTCTCTTGTTTTTTTATTTTCATCATTAAGCACAGTATTTAAACCCCATTTTCGCCTCAAAATAGAAGTCATTTGTCCTGGAGCAACGGTTACTTTATTGCAAATTTGTTTTAAATAATTTTTAGCTTCTTTACTTATATAACGTGTATCGTTTAATTGTCTTGAAGTAAAATCGTCATCAAACTCTTTTTGCACAAAGCGTTTAAATTTGTTGTATGAATTGGGATACGCTTTAGTATCTGAAAATAATTTTAAAGCACGTTCTTTTATAGTTGCCCAATTTGCTTCATCGTTGCTATAAAACTCATAAGGTGTTTTGTTGCCTTTTTTTCTATTTTCGTTTGCCTCGCAAAGGGTTTTATTCATGAAACTATCGTTTAATGATCTGCTCCAAGGATGTATGTGTTCTATTTGCCAATTGCCAGAAAACAACTCGTGTATTGGAATGCTTTTTCCTGTATAAGGACAGGTTTTTTTACACTCTTCCCAAAGTTTAAACTTTAGCATACTTTCGTGTGTTACTCGTGTATATTTTTCTACTTCTGCTTTTACTCTATCATTTTCACGTTCTAAATGTTGTTGGTTTCTACGGGTTCTGTTTCGCTCTGTTTTTGAGTTTTTTAAATTACGTGCCAACTCTACTTTAATTTCATCGAACTTTCCATGTTCTTTTATAAGTTCGTTTATTAATTTTCGTAATTCAAACAAGGCTGTAATTACAATAGGATTGCGAATATTCTGTATTTGCCTATCAGCTTCTGAATTTACAGGTAATTTTTCTAAAAGCACTTTCGCATCAATACTTGCAGAGTGATGATAGAGTTTTTTTAATTGCTTATCATTTAAGCTAAACTCTTTTTTAAGAAAACTTTTTACTTCATCAATAAATCCTCCAGATATTTTTGAGCGTACAATGCTTTCTATATTATCAATTATATGTAGTTGTTTTTCATTATTTTCTACTGAATCATTTTGCCATTTATTTCCAAATACATTTTTGATTCCTCCCATTACAACAGCAACATCGTAAGTATATCCTTGTTTTAGAAAAGGTAAAATGTTACTAATTGCTTTTCTACTTAAATTAGCATAACCATCCTTTAAATTAAATTCAGAAATTGCTTGTGCTTGTGCTTCTGTAAAATTCCAATGTTTTTCAGCATATTTTTTTAGATGTTCTTTACTGTCAAAAAAGCCTAAAACATGCCAAATATCTTCCTGCTCTTTGTCTGAAAAATCATACCATTGCTTGCCAAAAAATTTTTTATTTGATAGATTAGATATTGTATATGCTCCAACTATTTTATCTTCATCTTTAAAATTAAATTTGAATTCTGCACTTTCTTTACCAATTGCTTTTCTTAAAACTTTAAAATCTAATTTCTCTTTTCTTGAAGGCAAAGCTTTTAAACTTTCAATCATTATATCTCGTTCTTCTTGAGAAATTTTTTCACCATTACATTCTACTGTATTTACCCATTGATAAATTCGAAACATTTCAAACGGAATAGCACTAATTGGACATTTAGTTTTGTTAGGTTCAAATGTACAATTACCAACCAAATGTTTTTGAGAACGCAAAGGTCTTTGGTGAAATAAAATACCATCGTCTTTATAACCTTCTTGTTTTCTACCTCCAAAAATCGTTTTCAAATCTTCTGTTAACGATGAATGAAACTGTTTTTGCTTTCCCAAATGGTTTCAAACTCATCAATATACATTTGTCTTGTTGTATATCTATTTCTTATACGTTCTAAACCATCTTGAAAAGGTTCATTCTCTTTTGGATAAATTTTATATAGATAAGAACCAAGCGTATTATCTTCAATACTTTGTAGTGTTTCATTAATCCCAATTTTGCCTTCTTTTGGCTTTCCTTTAAAAATTGCGCCATCGTCTTTTCCACCTTTCCTGCTGTTACTTAAAAATCCTCGTCGTTGTATTAAATGGTAAAATACTCGACCTAGCTCTTCTAAAGATAATTTTTCTGAAAGTGCTTTGGTTCGTAATTCATAAGGATTCAATGCAAACCAAGTTTTTAGCTTATCTTCAGGGAATTGTTTGGTTTTTTTCCAAACTTTAAAATCTTCAACAGTTAAAGGACACATTTTGTGTTTTGAAAGTGCTTTTAATAAAACTTTTTTACGTAAACGTTGTCTAAAAAACTGGCGTCTTTTACCTCTTGCATCTGTTCGACTTGCATTTTTTGAAAGTTCATTATCTCCGTCTCCTAAATTATCAACTCCCATTGGAAATATAAGACTTCCTAAACCAAGAATCTTATGTTTTGTATCTTCAATAATCGCCCAACCAATACTATTTGTCCCTAAATCTAATCCTAAAATTTGTGCCATATTAATATTCTAAATTTACAGACTAAAGCTACAAAAAAATAAATAGCTATCTTACTGTTTTCCTTATAGTTAATTAAAATACTTTTTACTATATTTGAGTTGTGAAAATTTTATTCTAATCTTTAATCTTATCACAATAAGGCTATATGCCGTAGATGAAAATCTTTAGTCCTGCTTCGGTAGGACTTTTTTGCTTTATAACAAAGTGGATTTAAAATACTCTGT
>JAESTK010000232.1 GCA_016763645.1 Flavobacteriales bacterium | reverse complement strand
CATGAAAATTGTCCGTCAGGCAAAGAAAACTATTTTTTACTCCCCAACTTTTAGGACTGATCCCTTAAATGCTATTGAAATGATTTAAAAGTCTAACAAGTCTTTATCTGAAACTTGTAAAGCATTTTTTAACCTAAATAGATGTTTTATAGATGTGTTAATTTGTCCATTCTCAATTCTTCTAATTTGACTTTCGTCCGTATTAATATCGGTTGCAAGTTTCCTTTGTGATTATGTCTTAGAATCGGAAGTATCGAGAAGGCTTTATACAGGTCAAACCAATAACTTGAAAGACCGGCTGAATCGACATAATGCTAACAGGAACAAGTCAACAAAAAAATAAGGAACCGTGGAAAATAATATTTTCAAAGAGCTTTTCGTCACGAGCGGAAGCGGTTCAGTTAGAAATAAAATTAAAAGGATTTAAGAACCCTAGAAAAGTTAGATATTGGATTGTAAAGGAAACAGGATAGAACGTCCCGACCTCTGGGTCGGGAAGGTCGTGGGTTCAAATCCCATCTTCCACCCCAAAAAAGAGAATTCTTTTAAGAGTTCTCTTTTTGTTTTTAATACATTTGGTTCTCGACTTAATTTGTCAACATGAAAAATTACGATGTAGTTATTTTAGGAGGAGGCCTTGCAGGACTGTGCTTGTCAATTCAGCTCAAAAAATCGAGACCGAACACTAATATTTTAGTTCTCGAAATGCGTGCAGATGAAGCAGCCGCTGCTGCACATAAGGTGGGCGAATCAACTGTTGAGTTGGCAACCTATTATTTTAGAGAAGTTCTAGGGTTAAAGGATTATTTAATTGAACATCAATTGCCAAAAGAAGGGTTGCGTTATTTTTTATCGCCCGAACATAATGATGATTTAGCTAGGCGTTTTGAAATAGGGCCATTTTATTCCCCTAAATTTCCTAGTCATCAGCTCGATAGAGGGTTGTTAGAGAATGAAATGGTGAGGAATACGAGAGGAATAGGTAATGAATGTCTGCTAGGTTCAAAGGTGAAAGACGTAAGCTTAAATGCAGATGATGCTACTCATCAAGTAACTTATTTACAAGGTGAAGATGAGTTTGTTGTGAGTTCTCGATGGGTTGTGGATGCCACTGGAAGAGGCAGCTTTTTGAAACGAAAATTGAAGTTTCAAAAAGAAATGGACCACGATGTTAATTCAGTTTGGTTTAGAGTAAAAGATGCTGTTGATATTAACGATTGGTCCGACAATACAGAGTGGAAAAACAAGGTAAAGCCAGGATTTAGGAGGTTGGCAACCAATCATTTAATGGGAACGGGGTATTGGGTTTGGATAATTCCATTAGTCTCAGGTAACACAAGTATAGGGATAGTTGCAGACGAATCTTGCCACTCGTTTAAAGACATTAATTCGTACGAAAAAGCGATGAATTGGCTAAAAATTTATGAGCCTGTAGCTTTCGAAAAGCTTTCGGATATAGGAGAGGATCCACTGGATTTTAGAGTCTTAAAACATTTCCCACACCATACAGGTAAGTTGTATTCTTCTGACAGGTGGGCGGTTACAGGGGAAGCAGGTGCTTTTTTAGATCCCTTTTATTCGCCAGGAAGTGATTTAATCGCAATTAACAATACGTTTATTAATGACCTTATCCTTCGAGAACTAAACGATGAAGACATTCATATAAGAAGTGTCGTTTATGAAAAAACTCACTTAGCCATACTCGATAATTGGCTTCCTGTTTATCAAAACCAGTACCCATTAATGGGGAATACACAAATTATGCTTATTAAAATTGTTTGGGATTGGGCAATTTACTGGGCGGTACCAGCATTGGTTTATTATAACGAAGGGTATATTAATCTTATCGTGCTTAAACAATTGTTTTCAGCAGAAGATAGTTATGGGAGGAAATTAGGTAATTTGAACATAAAAGTACAACAGTTGTTTATTGACTGGTTGCCTCACGACACTGAAAAGTTTGCCAACCAGTATTTCGATATTTTTGAAATTTCATTATTAAAAAAATTACACGAAGAAATTCAAACAAGGTACGAAGTAAAAGAGTTAATTCTAAAGATAGAAGATAACGTTAAAATGCTTGAAAATGCAGCCGCTGAGTTGTTTCGATTGATAAGTAATAAAGCTAATGGGACGTCACTAGATATGAAAGTTGACCCATATAGTATGGAGTTGTTGAATCCAGAAAAGAGTATTGAAGGTGGCTTAGAGCCGGATGAAAACGCCAGAAAAGATATTCGAATGATGTGGTTATATGATATTAAAGAGGAAGTTTAATTTCTAATGACAACTCAAGAAAGAATTATCGAACGAATAGATTTGGTTCAAGCCATTTTTAGGGATGTTTCTGGCAGACCTATGGAGAAGAATTATGATGAATTGATTTTACGGTTAGAAGAGACAAATTCGGAGTTTATTTCGTTAGCCTATGAAGCAGCATCTTATAAAATAGCTGTTGGCTGTATAAATGGTCAATTTTTTCGTTGGTCTGATTTTTTGAATAATTACGCAGAAAAACACTCAGTTCAAGTACACATAGGTTTAGGGTGGGCTGTCGCAAGAGTAGGGGGTACGCTGTCTGAAATATCTAACTTTATTGAAGAAAGGAACATCAGGTATGTTGCCGATGGTTGTGGTTTTTTTTACGGAACGTTTAAAAAAGGAATAGCTCTCGATAAAAAGGAACAACATTCTACTATAGGTGAGTATGGTTCTTTTTTTGATGAAGGTTTGGGTCGAAGTTTATGGTATTCAACGGAAGGTAATCTGCCTGAAATTTCAAATATAATCAGTTCATTTAGTGAAAATAGACAGCCTGATATTTGGCGCGGAATAGGAATTGCGTTCACTTATGCCGGGGGATTTGATGAGGAGACAATCGATTCGTTAAAACGGTATTCCGATAAATTTATCGATCAAGTTGAAACAGGAGTTTCTTCAGTTGTAAAAACTAGATTAACAGCTGGTACAGTAAGTGAATATACAAAATTGGTGTATCGCGAATTGTGCGATTCTAGCGTAGAAAAACTAGTGTGAGTTTACTTTCCTAATTTTTTGAGCTTTGTGAAAATTTCTTTTTCCCGATCTGCAACTTCTACTAGAATGTCTGCTAATTCATTATAGCCGACATCTTGAGTGGCTCTGTTCTTGCAAATTCGACTAGAGTGTAACGCAAATTCTCTTAGTCGATCTCCGTTTTCAGTCATTTCAGCAGAAACATCCATTAGCCAAGGTTCGTTTAGTTCTTTAGAAGCTTCTTGTAAAAATGCAGAGAAAATAAATCGAAAACCAGCACCACCAGTTCCAATTTCTTCCATCATTCTAATAAATTGACCCAGCCACATGGAAGCTTGTTTTTCCCCTAGTTTTTCGGGCCAAGTACGCATTCTTTTAGCTACAAACTTGTAGCCAGTTGTTCCAAGCATCCGTACAGGAATATCGACCATATCACGACAAGTTTTCGAAATTCCCTTTCGTATGGCAGGTGCCAAATCAAATTCAGAAGGAATATCAGTAGGGTAATACATTTTTCCATTTGGTGCGAAAGGGCCTTTAGAGTACCTAACAGTTGCCAATTCATTATAAGTAAGTTCAGTAGTGTTTTCGAGCACAGGGTCACTAATTTGATACATTCCATTTTTTTTACCAAACACTACAATATTGTGCGCATTGAAATGAAAACGTAAGGCCCGAGGAAAGTATGTTAAATGATAAACGCCAACTTGAAGTCCAACGGGAATTCCTGTGTCTATAGCCTTATCTAAAGCATCCATCGCTTTTTTTGGATTTCTGTACTTGGCTTTTCTTATTTTGATTCCTAATTGCTTAGTCGCTCGTTGAAAAATCATTCCGGGAGATGTTCTAAATGTGGCAATTGGAATTCCATTTAGTTTTAAAAAGGGGAAGAAGCCCATGAATAGCCCTGACCCAATTCCAAAAATCATAGGTTCCGAAAGATGAACTCCGTGAAATTTTAATAAATTGGATATAACACCATTTTCGCAATGTGCAGATTGATTGTGTTCGAAATTTTCTATCATAATTCTAAACCTGATTTTTCCTTAATAAGTTCGCTAATATTAAGTGGGGTTATATGATTCGAATTTTTCATATTATCAACGGTTAGCCCCAGTTCTTTCGCATATCTTGCTGTCATTGTGTCGTTCATTCTATTATAAAAGAATGGCATTAAATGAAGTTTTACCCTCCAAGTAGCAATTCCTACAGATGCTGCGACAAGAAAAGAATCCATTAAATTATACTGCATGTAAAACTTTAATGGACTTGCTTCTCCAACTTCGATTTCTTTTGAGATTTTGATCAGTGTATCCCGAACATCGCGCCAAACTTCTATTAGAGGAATACCTTTTGCTTCCCAGCCCAAGCTTAAGCCTGTAGTGTAATCTCCGTTTTCGTCAGTAGCGTAACACAATTCCCTTCCCTTGTTATCGTTAAGACCTAAATCATCTTGAGGAATGTTCGTTTTTTCCATTTAGATTATACCACAGTAAGAAGGACATATGAAACAGAGAATCTTCCACTTTCTGGAATCATCATCAAGATTTTATCTCCAATTTTTAATTTATCAGATTTATATATTTCTTCTAGAATTACATAGATAGCAGCGGATCCAACGTTTCCCTTAGTGAATAAGTTAGTAAACCATTTTTCTATGGGAATATAGAAACCAATCTCTTTCATTCTATCAAAGAGTTTATCTTGGAAATGCCCGGAAGAAAAATGAGGTAGGTACCAATCAATATCTTCAGGATTAAGATTTCGTTTTTTAGCAACGTTGACTAGAGCCCTGTCTACGGCAACATTAACAATGTGATCATTCAGTAATTTTACATCTTGTTGCACTGCTAAGCAATTTTCACGAGTAGCATCCCCGAAAGTATTGAACTCACGATAACCTTTCAACGTCCCATCTTCCTGTTTTATAGCACCTTGATACATACACGTGTCAAATTCACCAGCGTAAGATATAATTTCAATCCAATCAATTTTTAATGAAATCCCAGATTCGTTCTTTTTGTTCGAAAGATACATCGCGCCTGCTCCATCGGATAGCATCCATCTGAGAAAATCGGAACTGAAAGCAAGTTCTGGATTACTTTCGAGATCAATATTTCCATTAACTGAATGGTCAAAAAATTTCGACCTTAAAAAGGATGAAGCAAGCTCTGATCCAGTAGCAACGGCATTAGTCGTGTTGCCAGAAATAATGCTCATTTGTGCATATTTAAGAGCGCAAATTCCTGACAGACAAATTCCCGCTGTACTTATGACCTCACATTCCGAGATGCCTAATTCTCCATGTACCATAACGCCTAGCCCTGGTAAAACGGAGTCTGGTGAAGAAGAGCCACTGCAGAGCAGTTGAATGTCGTTAATGTTAAAGTCGGTTGAAGGTGATAAGCCTCTGATTGCTTTAGCGGTTATTTCAACATTAGTGTGCGTAAGATCGCCACTTATAGGATCAATAGCATAATATCGGGTGTTAATTTTGTTGTTTCGTAGTATGATTTTTTTTGTTCTTGACGCAATCTCATTAACTTTTCCTAAAACATTTTCCATCGCATCATTATCGATAGGCTCATTCGGTAAAAAAACACTTATATCATTTATAAAAACATCCATACTAAATCAAAACTCAATTATCAAATAACAACCATAACTAGGAAGCGGCAAAGGTAATTATTTTTCAAAATTAAGGATTAACATTTTGGAAATATCGAATCTCGTTTTCCATATTTTCCTTTTGTAATAAAACATATATGGCTGAAACGATTTTCACTATTGGTCCTAAGATCAAAATAGCCAATATCAAATACGCCATAAAAAGCAGTAATTTTCCAATCCTTTTCCGGCTTCCGGCTTCACCCGATTTGAGAATAAAATTTGCCCAGATTTTGAAGATTTTTGATACACGCTTTTCTAAATGTAGAAACCT
>JAESTK010000231.1 GCA_016763645.1 Flavobacteriales bacterium | reverse complement strand
TCAAAACATATTATTATGAAAAAAATATTGATACTATCTCTAACAGCTTTAATCTCTTTATCAATTTCAGCCAAGAAAGGTGACGAAGAAAAGAAAGACGGCAAATACAAAACTTCCACATTTAGCGGATTAAGCTTTAGAAGTATTGGTCCTGCATTAACGTCAGGAAGAATTGCAGACATAGCAGTAAACCCAAATAATACTGCCGAATATTATGTTGCTGTTGCATCTGGTGGAGTTTGGAAAACCACCAATCATGGTACTACTTTTTCTCCTATTTTCGACAGCCAAGGGTCATATTCAATTGGTTGCGTAACAATCGACCCAAACAATCCACATACAATTTGGGTGGGCACAGGTGAAAATAACAACCAACGAAGCGTTGCCTACGGAGATGGGGTTTACAAATCGAATGACGGTGGTAAAAGTTGGAAAAATATGGGTTTAAAAACCTCCGAACACATCGGTAAAATTATTGTTCATCCTACCAATTCTAATATAGTTTATGTTGCCGCTTATGGTCCGTTGTGGAACAAAGGTGGAGACCGAGGTATCTACAAAACTGAAGACGGAGGAAAAACATGGAATAAAGTACTTGATATTGATGAACATACGGGGATTTCTGATATTGTTATGGATTCTCGAAATCCAGATGTTATATATGCAGCAGCGCACCAAAGAAGAAGACACACTTTTACTTATGTTGGTGGTGGTCCCAGCTCTGGCATTCATAAAACCGAAGATGGCGGAAAAACTTGGAACAAACTATCTTCAGGGTTACCTAGCTCTAATATGGGAAGAATTGGTTTAGCTATTTCGCCTGTAAATCCTGATTATGTATTTGCAATGATTGAAGCCGAACAAGACAACGAAGGATTTTATCGTTCAACTAATAGAGGTGCAAGTTGGACTAAAATGAGCAAACATAGAACCAGCGGGAATTATTATCAAGAAATTATTTGCGACCCAAATGATGTCGATAAAATATTCTCGATGGATACTTGGCTACACCACACCGAAGATGGTGGAAAAACATTCAAAAAAACAGGAGAAAAAAGTAAACACGTTGACAATCACTGCATCTGGATTAACCCCAACAATACCAACCACTGGATTGTGGGCTGCGATGGCGGATTGTACGAAACTTGGGACCATGCGGCAAGCTGGCAATACAAGCCAAATCTACCTGTAACGCAATACTATAAAGTTGCGGTAGATAATGCAGAGCCTTTTTATAATGTATATGGCGGAACGCAAGACAACAACAGCATGGGTGGTCCTTCTCGCACTACCACAAACCATGGTATTATGAATTCCGATTGGTATATTACGAATGGTGGCGATGGTTTTGAATCGGCAATTGACCCAGTTAATCCAAATATTGTATATGCACAATCGCAGTACGGCTGGTTGGTTCGCTACGATAAATCGACTGGTGAACGAGTTGGAATTCAGCCACAGCCTAGAGCTGGCGAAGATGGTTTACGATGGAATTGGGATGCTCCACTTATCATTAGCCCTCACAATAACAAGCGGTTGTACTTCGCGGCAAACAAGCTATTCAAAAGCGATGACCAGGGAAACACTTGGGAGTGCATTAGTGATGATTTAACTCGCCAAATTGATAGAAACACACTCAAAGTTATGGGACGTGTTCAAAGTATGGATGCTGTAATGAAAAACAAGTCTACCACCATGTACGGGAACATCGTTGCGCTCGATGAATCTTCAAAACAAGAAGGGTTAATTTATGTTGGTACTGATGATGGATTAATTCAAATTACCGAAGACAATGGAAAAACATGGAAAAAGATTTCATCGTTTGTAGGAATTCCATCAAACACGTATGTAAATGCAATTGTATGTTCTCAACACGATGCAAATACCGTTTATGCAGTTTTCAATAACCACAAACAAGGAGATTTTAAACCTTACATTTTAAAAAGCACAGATAAAGGTGTTACATGATCAGCAGCTCAAGGAAATTTACCAGAGAGAGGTTCTGTTTATGACATCGCAGAAGACCACATTAACAAAAACCTCTTATTTGCAGGAACTGAATTTGGAGCATTTTTCTCAATTGATGGAGGAAAAGAATGGACACAACTAAAAGCTGGTTTACCTACAATCGCAGTTCGAGATATCGAAATTCAAAAACGTGAAAACGATTTAGTCTTAGCAAGTTTCGGTAGAGGGTTTTACATCCTCGATGATTATTCTCCGCTTAGAACTTTCGCTGACGATTTATTTAAAAAAGATGCACATATTTTTCCAATCAAAGATGGTAGAATGTACATTGAGTCAAGCCCAATGGGTATGAAAGGGAAATCATCGCAAGGCGAATCGTTTTACACCGCAAAAAATCCGCCACTTGGCGTGGTGATAACCTATATGCTAAACGACACACTGAAAACTGCAAAATCTATAAGACAAGCAAACGAAAAAAAATTAATAAAAGATAATAAAGGTGTTACTTACCCTTCCTATGCAAACTTTAAAAATGAAGACTCCGAAGAAAAACCTTATCTCATTTTTACCATTACCGATAAAAAAGGAAATGTAATTAGAAAACTACGCTCCGAACCAAAAAATGGGATTAACCGAATGGTATGGGATTTTAGACTAACCAGCACCGCTCCTATTCGCTTAAAACCAAGAGAAGTTGGAAGATACAGTTCTCCTAGCGTTGGTCCGTTAGCACTGCCTGGAACTTATTATGTTTCAATAGATAAAATAGAAAACGGAAAAGTAACCGAATTAGCTTCGGCAACTCCATTTAAATGCGATTGGCTAAATACACCAACTTTACCATCATCTAACAAAAGTGAGGTATTGGCATTTCAACAAAAAGCGGCTGATTTACAACGTGCCGTTCGCGGAACACATAAAGTGCAAAGTGATATTAACGAACGTTTGAAATACATTAAAAAAGCAGCTGAACAAACACCAAACGTTCCACTAAGTGTGCTTCAAGAAGTTAAGGTACTAGAAGATGAAATGCAAGGCATTGGCATGCATTTAAATGGAGATTACAGTCTATCGAAACGAGATATGGAGCAGCCCAACAGTATCTCCGATCAAATAGAATTGTCTGTGTATTTTATGTGGTATAACCGTTCTAACCCAACAACTACTTGTCGCGAATTATACGAAGACGCAGGAAAAGCATTCGAACCTTTATTAGCTGAAATTAAAGCAATTTTAAAGCAAGTAGAAGTACTTGAAGCCAAGTTAGATAAATTAAAAGCACCTTATACTCCTGGAAGGATTCCGCTACCAGATTGGAAAATGGAGTAGTTAAAAAAGAATGTATTTGAAACCGAAGAAAACATAGTTAGACTGGCGTTTCGACCTTAGATTACCCCCTTCGAAAATGTTTTGTTCAGTGTAAATATAATTATAGCTATACTGAGCAGATACTCTAATATAAGGAGATAAATAGTAATCAACTCGAAGCCCCGTATAAAAGTACTTTCGAGCAACATTATCAGAAATTATACCCAACCTTATAGGAGTTGTGATTTGAGTTCTTGATGTTGGAAAATAGCCAATGTTTACATTTACCAAAGCTGCTAACTCAGCGTCCCGCACCCCAATAAATTCAGGATCTTCCATTACTACATATTCGTTTTCATTGGCAGGGTACTTACCTATATATACCAATTCTGCTTCTGCATCAACCTGCCAACGATTACCAATTGGTAAATGATAGTTCGTATTTAAAGATAAATATCCTCCAATATCAGACCGCTGCGAAGTTTCTACAACATCCGAAGCTGCAGGCTGCCCCCCCTCCACTTCTTGATAACTTGTATAAGCCTGTTTATGAAAAATCTGATTAAACGAAGGAGTGTAGTTAATTTTTATTTCCCAACCGTTTTTCCTACTTTGAGTAAACGCATACAACCAATTATCATAAACAGTCGTAAAATAAGCCGCATCTATTTTATTTACAATATCATTTTCTTGAAATAAAGAATCTATCATTGATAGTTCATATATTTTCTTTAAACGACTATCGAAAACCCTATTATTTTTAATTTTGGTTATTAACCTTGAAATTTCTTTAAGTGTTTCACCATTTGGCTGTTGATTAATCAATCCTTTTTTTTGTAAATCTTCAACAATGTACATTGCCATTCTTGCATCTGTAGATTCGTAAACACGACCAATACCTGTAACAATAGGTACAGATTCTATAGGGTAGAAACTGCTATACGTTCCATCGTAATAAGAATTTAGCCCTGTTTCTAAATTAGTACCTTCATTTTTATTGTCCGAGTATCTATACCCTAAATTCGACTTTAATCCAGTTTCAAAAAAAAGTTTCCTGAAATAATAAACTCGAAATGTTTCTTCTAAATAGAGAATCACCCGAAAATCGGTTTGTTCATTATTGCCTTTAAAAAAATCATTATTAGAATTTGATTTTGAATACCGAGCATCGCTCCGCAAACTCAAAACAGTATTGGAAATAAATCGCTTATTCGATTTGTATACAGAAAATCTAGGGTTTAGATTCAATGAATAATTTGTATTACTCCTGACAACACTTATCCCGCTACTACTTTGCGAACTATATCGTTGATAAAAATCAACCTCAAATGCCCGAATAGTTAAATCGGGATTTTTATATTCTCGTACCTTATATTGCGCAAATACAGAGCTAGAAAGTAAAACAAAAAGTAGAAAAAGGGAAAAAATTAGTGGTGAGGGTTTTCATCGAATACTTTAACGACAAATTCAATCAAAAGTTATACCACGTTAATTAACCATAATACACTTACTTTGTGCTCTTTACAAAACTGATGAATATATTTAAAGTTCCTAAAACGAATTATAACAACCACTACGATCGTTCGCGATTTAAATTACTTTGGAACTTATCGGTTGTTTTTAGTGCTTTAATGTTGGGGGTTTCTGCAATGAATCTCTCTAACCCTAACTATTCTTCTATTCCTAATCTGGTAGTTATTGGAATGGCATTTGTCAGCCTATTTGTGCTATACAAAACCCGAGAATACAAAATAATGAGTTACGTAGCTGTGCTTGTAAATTTCATATCTATCTCAATCACTTTTTTTGCTCTAAAAAATGTAATTCATTACACTACTCCGCTTTGGATGATTACCAATATTCTATTTGCTTTTTTTATGCTTGGCAAAAGATGGGGAATTTCAATTTTAGTTGCCCATTTTAGTGTTGCCTGTGCTTATCTAAGTTTTAGGCTCGAAAGCAACATAGAGAATTTACCTGCTTTTAAACCTCGTGACATCTGGAATTACATTATCGAATATGTTATATGCGGAGCAGGTATTGGGTATATCGTTTATCAGTTTGTTAACAACACCAGTATCGCTGAAAAACAATTTATTGCTTCAAATACTGAACTTAAAGAGCAAAATAAAATAGTGAGGGTGCAAAACAAAGAAAAAGAAGTAATGCTCAAAGAAATTCATCATCGTGTAAAGAATAACTTGCAAGTTATTACCAGTTTATTGAGACTTCAATCTTATGAGTTAGAAGGTGAAAAAGGAGCTAAAGAATTTTCAGAATCTATAAATAGAGTAAAGGCGATGGCTTTAATTCATGAAAAAATGTATCAATCAGAGCTATCGAATCTAGATGTTGCTGAGTTTTTAACCACTTTAGCTAATGATTTAATCGACACCTATTCGCTTCATACTCCGATTAAATTAGATATATATTCCGATTTAACATCAGTAAGCTCAAAAACCCTTGTTCCTTTAGCCATTTTATTTAACGAACTAATTTCAAACTCAATTAAGCACGCTTTTATAGGTAAATCATCGGGCGAAATTAGCGTTCGGATTTCTACAAGGACAGATAAAATATTTACTGTTAAATATGCCGACAATGGCGTATGGAAAGAACCTAATAAAAAGAACTCTTTTAGCACAGAGCTAATTCTATTAATGACCGAACAACTTGATGGCTCTTCAACATTAGAAAAAACAAAGTCTGGATCTCAATACCATTTTAGCTTGGGAAATATAGAAGACGATAAATAACCCATTAGCTTCTGCAATTATTACAAGGTTAAGTCTGTATCTACCTCACTAAATTTACGTGACCAATATACCGATGCTCTTTTTCCAAGACATCCATAATTTCTATTACATACACATACGTTCCTATTTGCAAGTTAACGCCATTTAATGTTCCATCCCACCCTTGATCTTTATTTGTTGTCTCAAAGATTAGTTCACCCCAACGATTGTAGATATACATATGATAATCTGCCACACCTATTCCTTTCCCGTTAAAAATATTGTTTAGTGAATTTCTATGAGGTGTAAAAGTATTTGGAATATAATACACAAAGAAATTCCCATTAATATGAACAGGAATAGTAAGTGTATCAGCACACCCAAAAGTGGTACTACTAATCAGTGTAACGTCATACGTTCCTGTGTCTGAATATTCGTGCCAAGGAGAATATTCTGCGCTTTTAGTGTCATCCCCAAACAACCATTGAAACGAAGAAGCAGGAAATTCGGTTAAATTCTCGAACTGAAAATAAGGTTCATAAACACTCGCTTCATCTGGTGAATACTCAAAACTTGATTCGGGAGTTTCATAAACAGTAAACATAGCTGTAACATCCACAGTATCTGTACAGCCTTCTACATTGGTAACATAAAACGTCATTCCATACGTACTCGGATCTTCAAAGACTAAATTAACTACTGAGTCTGAAGATATTATTCCATTCGAAAACTCCCATTGATATTGCATATTTGAACTTATTGGAACGGCTGAAACAGTGATTTCAAGAGGGGTGCACCCTTCCATATCTGTAGCCAAATAACTGGCTGTTGGAGGCTCAAGATTAGATATGATCTGTGAAACCGTATCAATACATCCATTATTAGTTTCAACGATTAATTGAACAGTATAGCTACCATACGCGGGAAAAGTATGTGTATTATTTTGGTCGGTACTTGATGTTCCGTCTCCAAAATTCCAACTCCAAGAATCAATAGCTCCCTGTGGAAGAGTTGAATAGTCAATGAAATCGGACACATCGCTATAACAATCCGAATCATCGGTAAAATTTGCGATAGGATTTGGATAAATCTGAATTACATTATACGCTGTATCCAAACAGCCATTACTTGTTTCAACGATTAATTGAACAGGATAACTTCCGTAATTATTAAACTGATAATTTGGTAAGTTTTGTTCGGAGCTGTTTATGCCCGAAAAGCCCCAATTCCAAAAAATAATGCTGTCAGTAGAAATTGATTGATCAATTAAATCAACTGTTTTCCCTTCGCACACATTTTGATAGCTAAACAACGCCTGGGGTAACTGAAAAAGATCTAGTGTTTGTGATGTAGAAGCACTGCAGCCCTGATTTGTAACAACAACTAAGGAAACAGCATAAATTCCTTCTGTGTCATAAACTGTGTTTGGATTTTCAAAGGATGAAAATTGTCCATTACCAAAATTCCACGTCCAATCATCAATTACACCTCCTGTAACTGCTGATGAATCGGAAAAGAAAACTGTATCATTCAAACAAACGACTTGAGTAGAAAAATCTGCTTCTGGTATATAATATACATAAACCGACTGAATGCTAGTGTCAACGCAACCATCAGATGATGTTACGACAAGCCTAACCTCATGCTCTCCTTCTTGCGAAAACGGAAATATAGGATTTGGCGATGGGCTACTTCCATTACTGTCAAACAACCACTGATACCCAACAATTGTTGATCCTTGTATTGTTGATTGATTTTGAAAATAATTAGTATCGCCAAAACATACATTGGTATATGTGAAATCTGCAATCGGGTCATAAAACACATCAATTAATTTGGAGATAGAATCGACACAACCAAAACTATTTTCTACATAAAGTTGAACATTATACACCCCTGTATCTGCGAAATAAAATACTGCATCTTGGTCAGTTATTCCTATTTGATTTGTATCGTTTAACCACAGCCAACTAATTATAGGGAATTGACTTGATGTGGCGTCATATAACAGAGTTGGGTCTCCAACACAGCCAATAGTTGATATAAAATTAGCTTGTGGAGATTCTAATATTGTAACATTTTTAATAGCTGTATCGAGGCACGACAGGGCGTTAGTTACCACAAGCGTAACTGAATAATCTCCTGCGCTAGAATATTGATTAATTGAATTAGCACTAAAAGCAGTGTTTCCATCGCCAAATTGCCAAGCATATTGAACTATAGTGCTTGATATAGACTGAGAAGTACTATACACAAAGGTTGTGTCTCCGAAACAAGCGGTATCAACCACAAAATTGGCAATGGGTGATTCATATTGTTGTACGTATTGGGTAACGGTATCAGCACAGCCATAATTATTGGCCGCAATAAACGAAACTGGATACGTGCCATACTCGCTAAAACTATATATTAAGGATGTATCGGTACTTGATATACCAGACTCAAGCAACCACTCTATACCCAATAAAGTTCCTCCATGAACAACAACTGCACCATCTAATTGAATTCCTTCGGGAAAACACTTGTTTTTATAGTCGAAAGAAGCTTCAACACCGGGCTGCACATAAACTGTCGCATAGCCCGTATCCTCGCAAGTATAACCTTCATTTACAATTAATCGAATGTCGTAATATCCAGTGTCAGGATAGGTGTATGATGGTATTTGAAGACTTGAAGTATCTGCCACTGTAGTTGTATCTCCAAAATCCCAGTTAAATGTTATAGCGTTTAAAATAGTTTCTATTTCGAAACTAACCGCATTATTAGAATCGGCACAAACTAGCATATTTGCAGGAATTGCTGCGGTAGGTACCGGCAAACAGGGTAATACATTGAATTGAAAATCTCTTCGATTAACACTTAACACTACCCCATCCCTATATTCAGTAGCACAAACGCCAACTACAAATTGCCCAACAGTGTTGGGTGTTCCCGTAAGCTCTCCGTTACTATCAATACTTAACGGTATTCCTCCTAAGGGATCTTGGTCGTTATAGGGTGGATTCCAAACCACTTCATTATATGGTGGGGCCTCAATTGGGGTGACTCCAAATACATTTGGGATGTTTCCACCATGAAGTGGTTCGCACATTGAATAGACAATTGAATCACCATCAGGATCGGTAGCTGCATGATCGAAAATTAAGGGCATATCAACACAAATAAGAATTGGCGGAAAATTATTGAATCTTGGATTACTATTGAGTTCAAACAGGGTATCAACTATATAGCTATCAATTAGAACAGTATCCATAACAATAGAATCAACTTGAATGCTATCAATTGTTATCAACTCAATCTGGATGGTATCAAACAAAATGGAATCGATTTGGGTTTCAGGTATTATTGTGTGAATAGTAATTCCTGTAGTGTCAGGACCAATAATGTTTAATATTGTTGAGTTTCTGCAACACCTTGTATATGACATTTGATACCCTCCCTGTATGTGCGGCAAATAAATTATATCCGTATATATTGCCTCTTGTACACATACATCTGGTGGAATTACAATACATAAACTATCTAAATATGGGTCTAACTGGCTATACGTGTAGTTGTAGATATAATGAATTTTAAGAAACGTACCATTTTCGTCAAAAATTTTAATCCGCGCAGGAGTATCAAACCATGGGACACCATTATAACAATCTCGATAAACTTTTAACGTAACGGCATAAGTAGAATCGTTTATCTGATCATAATACAATTCCCCACCAATAATGTGAGTAGCATTCACTTTATACGCAAAAAGGCTTAGCGCAAAAGCAAAAGAGAGATATAGAAATTGTTTTTTCAATTAGTTAAAATCTTATTTTATCAGTTGACTAACTGATAAAACTACGGATTTTAAGTGAGAAAACAAAATAAAGAATTTCTTGACCATTACCTTGATGTTCGGGTTGACCTCTCACAAGTTTTATTTATCTGCACTGCCAATGACCTCGGCAGCATACCCGAACCATTACGCGACCGCATGGAGATCATGCGCCTCGCTGGTTATATCGAATCTGAAAAAGTATGTATCGCCAGTTCCTATTTAGTGCCCAAACAGCGCAAGGCCCATGGCCTACGTGCCAAAGACATTCATTTTCAACGCAGCAGTCTCAGC
>JAESTK010000230.1 GCA_016763645.1 Flavobacteriales bacterium | reverse complement strand
TACTGACTCACGATAATGGCGGAGATGCCTGTCGTGAACAAATAACAGAAACTCTACTTTTCAACATAGAAACCACTCAATACGAGGGACAAAAAGCTGTATTACTAATCATCAATCAAGATTTTCAATTAGAATATAATTATTAAGCCATGAAAAAATTCTTACTCTTCTTTTTACTCATTGGCTTTCTAAGCACTTCGGAAGCTCAAATTTCTCATGGTGGAGAACCGCTTAGTATTAAGCTGGGAGCATCTATAAATAAAAGCATTTCAACGCTAAAAATGCCAGCTTACGATCAAGTTGCTCTTGACGCAGAAGATGCATTGAACGACCAACACAAGGATATTCCGTGGCGATTTGGATATAATCATTTGGTAAATATTACACCTCAAAACTCAGGTACTTGGGAAGATTTAGGTCGAGAGGCAAAGCTATGGAGGTTACGCATAGAGTCCACAGGTGCTTTAAGCATCAATTTAACTTTCGATAAATATTTCCTTCCTGAAGGCGCTAAACTTTTTATCTACAACGAAGATAAATCTCAAATTATTGGAGCTTTAACCAGCGAAAACAACAAGATAACACAAAACTTAGGCACCACATTACTTTCGGGAGATGCCATTATTTTGGAATACTTTGAGCCCGGAAACGTTACTTTTTCTGGTCAGTTGAGTATTTCTAAAGTTACTCATGGCTACCGTAAAATGTTAGACTCTCCTAACTTAGAAAAAGGATTTGGTAGTTCGGGAAGCTGTAATAATAATGTAGTTTGCCCAGAAGGTCTGCCTTGGCAAGATCAAATTCGATCGGTAGCTGTAATTGTAGTTAATGGAAATGAAAACTGTACAGGCGCATTAATTAATAACACTTGTGAAGACGAAACTCCATATTTTTTAACTGCAGACCATTGTTTAGGAGGAGACATTTCTACTTGGGTTTTTCGATTTAATTGGGAAAGCCCTGATTGCTCTCCATCTGTTGATGGTCCATATAATTATACAGTTTCGGGAGCCACCGAGCGTGCCAGTAATGGAGGTTCTGATTTTGCTTTGTTGGAGCTCTCGTCTATTCCTCCTTCAAATTATAACGTTTATTAAGCCGGTTGGGATAACACAGGAACCGCACCAACAAACTCCATAGCAATACATCACCCAAGTGGCGATGTTAAAAAAATTAGTTTTGATAACGACCCAGCAACAACTGCAAGTTGGAATAGTGCCGATACCTGGCATATTGCCGACTGGGAAGATGGCACTACAGAGCCTGGTTCTTCTGGCAGTCCGTTATTTAACCAAGACGGAAGAATTATTGGCCAACTTTACGGAGGAACCGCTAATTGCGGGAACAATATTGACGATTACTATGGTAGATTTGATGTTTCTTGGACGACTGGTGGCTCAGCAAGCAATCAACTGGTAGATTGGCTTGACGGATGTACTACAGGCGCTACAACCATAGATGGATTTGACCCTAACCAATCTACCTTGGCTGTTGATGCAAATTTACTATCAATTAATAGCCCTGTTAATGGCCAAATTACTTGCGACAATAATTTATCGCCCGAAATTTCTTTCAAAAATAAAGGAATGGATACCTTGTTCGAAGTAACAATCAACTACGAAATAGATGGCGGTAGTGTGGAAAGCATCACGTGGCAAGATACATTAATAACAAATGGAAGCGAACTAATTACATTTCCGAGCATTACGGTTTCTACAGGGGTTCATCAATTTATAGCTTGGACTTCTAACCCCAACCAATCTACCGATTTAAATATGACTAATGATACCTCGACTTCTTCTTTCGAAGTAATTAATCCTTCTGGAACTGCGCTTCCACTCACTGAAGGTTTCGAAAGTAGTACATTTCCAAACACAGATTGGGATTTAATTAATCCTGACAACTCATACACTTGGGAAACAGCTAGCACCGTTAGCGGATTTGAAAGTAGTACAACAAGCATTATTCTCAATAATTTTGAAAGCGATTTTTCTGGTCAAAGAGATGGATTACAAACACCATATTTAGATTTTACAACAGCAGTAGGAGGAACAATAGCTCTAGAATTTAATGTTGCTTATGCTCGTTACAGTAATTTTTACCACGATTCGCTTTTAGTTAAAGTAAGTACCGATTGTGGACAGACATGGCAAACTCTTTATGCCAAAGGAAACAACGATTTGTCAACTAATGGAAATGTTGATCAATCGAACCTATTCGTTCCAATATCTAGCGAATGGCGAACAGAAACTATTACGTTAGATTCTTATGCTGGAACTCCAAAAATTCAATTTCAGTTCGAAAATTATTCGGGCTATGGCAACGCGGTTTATCTAGATGATATAAACATCTATTATACTCCGCCAAGTGCTTTTCCTGATGCAAATTTTTCGACATCAAACGCCACTAATTGTGCTGGAAATCCAGTACAATTTAATGATGAGACATTGTTTGGTCCAACTCAATGGGCATGGTCTTTTAACTCTGGAACACCAGCTACATCAACTGCGCAAAACCCAGAAATTACGTTTAATATGTTTGGGACTTTCAATGTAGAATTAATTGCTACCAATAGCTTTGGTTCAGACACTGCATCATCTACCATTACAATAATTAATTCGCCAATAATTTCTGCTACCAGCACAAACGAGTCTACACCTGGTGCTTCTGATGGAACAGCTACGGCCAATGCCTCTGGTGGAAATACGCCATATACATACCTCTGGGATAACGGAGAAACAACATCAAACATTAGCGGACTATCGATTGGAAAATATACCGTTACTGTTTTTGATGCCAGTGGCTGTTACAATCAAGCAGATGCATCTATATCTCTTGTATCTATTATCGAATTAAATAGTAATAGTTTCTTTAAATTATACCCAAACCCATCAACTGGAAATCTGACTTTAGAATGGATTGATACTCCCTCTTCTGCAGTGGAAATTACAGTGTACAATGTTATCGGAGAAACAATTATTTCAAAGCAAAACGAAAGAAATAAAACGATTATCAACCTTGATTTAAGCAACTATTCGAAAGGAATTTACGTTATCTCTGTTAAAACAGATACTCAACAATTCACAAAAAAATTGATACTTAAATAATGCACACCCTTGAACCTTACTTTAATTGGAGGAATCTCTACATCGCATCAGAAGATGAACGTTCTCCATTTTACGGTAGAGAATACAGTGAATTTGAGTATACTGACCATATTTACAATCATTTAATCCACCCACAATGGGACAATATTGGATCTACGACACTTTTTGCCAAAATCTTGTTTACGGAATATGACGATGGATATTGCATTATCGAATTTATTGGCGAATGGAACGATTGCTTATACAATGATGTAATGACATTGAAACGAGATGTTATAGATCCCTTGATTTCGGAGGGAATCGACAAGTTTATCCTCATTACGGAAAACGTACTTAATTTTCATGGTTCAGATGATTGCTATTACGAGGAGTGGATTGATGAGCTTGAAGATGGCTGGGTTTGTTTGCTCAATGCGCGTGAACATATTATAGAAGAAATGTGCCAAGTTGGCATCGACCAATATTTTGTTTTGGGCGGAACACTAGAAAATGTTTCTTGGCGTACCAATCGTCCATTGCAATTATTTCAACAAATTGAAGCAAAGGTCAACAAAAGACTTGCAGTTTCTTTTGCCTAAGAACCTGTTCATAATCTTTTAGACGAAAGAAATACACAAAGGTTGGTTAACATTTATGGCTTGTGCTGTGAATTCACTACAGTAAAAAAAGGTGTTTT
>JAESTK010000229.1 GCA_016763645.1 Flavobacteriales bacterium | reverse complement strand
TTACTGATGTTTTCTTTTGGTGCATTCGCTCAAGAAAATAAGGATCTTACTAAAGAGGAGAAGAAAGCCAAAAAACTAAAAAATATTCATTTTATCGATAAAAATTTCATGATTAGACCAGCGTATTCGTTGCAATCTAATTTACTTCAAATTACCGATCTTAATGGTAACGGAGATCAACTTAATTATCGCCCGAATGTTTGGGGAAGTGCGGGTGGACAAGTAAAACTTGGGGGATTGGTGCTTACTTACATGTACAGGCTTCCAGTAAGCGATAAGAGTGTTTCTAATTTAGGTAAAACTGAATATCAGAACATAGGTATTAATATCCAGACAAGATATGTAGGGCTGAAGTTCGATTACATAGATTATACTGGATTTTACCTTGCTGATTCTACTGACACCCCTATATTACCCATTACGGATGGAGTCAGAACACAACTTCCCAATTTAAGCTATTTTTCTATAGGTTTTAAAACAACAGTGGCCTTCAATAAAAAATTCTCAATTAACGCTGGTTTTGCACAGACTGAGCGGATGAAAACAAGCGCTGGTTCGTTTATGTTTTCAATAGGCAATCGGTTCACAAAAATTTCTTCCGATGTGGCATTTCTTCCCGGCAACAACGTTGTCGACTTTAGAGAAATGTGGTACAATACTACTTACGTTGCAATAGGTGCTGGTCGTTCATGGGTTAAAGGCCTTTTTAGCTTCACCCCTGTAATGCTTGTGGGTACAGGTATTCAAATTCAACGTACCTACTCTACTGCATTACTGAGCCGTGGTATAAAATTAAAAAGTCCACTTTATTTTTCTTTTAAAAATGCAGTAAGCTATAACCACGATAATTTCTTTGTGCGGATAATTGGCTCTGCAGAAATGGATAGAACACGTATCGGCAATCCCGTGTTTAGCAATACAAATGTAATGCTAAACATGTTTTACTTAAATGTGGAAGCCAGTTTAGGGGTTCGTTTTGGAAAAGTAAAAACGAAAGCTGAGAAAAAAGCAAAGAAAGAAGCTACAATCGCACAGCCTTAGTTTTTCCTCCATTTTTCAATAATATCTTTTGCTTCTTCAGACTCTCCCCAACCTTGAAAAATCATTTCATCGGAGCTGTAATTTAATAACCACGTTTTTATCATATCTAACGCTGCCGAATCCATTTGGAAAACTGAGCTTCCCTTTACCACCTGTAACGATTCATCAACAGGTATTGCCAATAATTTATCGTCTTGCTCGCCTTCATCTAACAATTTAATTACGCCAACAATCTTACATTCCACAACAGCACCCGTTTCTATTGTTGAAGCTATTACAAAAACATCAAGCGCATCACCATCTCCTCCTCTTTCTTGGTCCATCATTGTGGACGGGATAAAGCCATAATTTACAGGGTAAGGCATGAATTGAATGATGCGATCTTTACCGTTTTTTTGATCGCACGGAAAAGAATTAGAAGCATAATCGTACTCTATTTTATGGTTTGTGCCAGCCGGAATTTCTATCACACAATTTACATTGCCAGACATTGAAAAAACAGGGATTTCACTGTAATTTAAGACGCTACCGCTATCTAAACATGATGACATAAAAATAAATATTGAACTAATTAATAAAAGTTTAATGGCCGTGTTCGCGCCCTTTAATTTTACCACCTTTATATGCATCATCTTCTTTTTTTAATTCATTCAAAAATTCATCGGATACTTCTTCTCCTAACATTTCTAAATTAGGTTGCCCAGCATTAACCCAAGCTGTGTACCACATACATCCTATGGTAATAATAGCTCTTTTCATTCTGCGCTCAACCATGCCATCCATCATTACATGGAATTCGGCTGAATATTCTCTCGAATACTGTTTCATAGTTATTGTGCCACGCGTTTCGTAATTATATTTTTGGTCGGTAGGGAACTTCTCGTTCAGTTCTCTTTCAAAACCGAGAACTGAATCTAAAGCAGCATGGCTTTGTTCTACGGTTATCCAAAAGTAATCTCTTGGGTCGTCAATATATCTAGCTTTCCCTACCCAAAATTCATAATCTTCAGAAAATAATTCGGGTAACCGGGATTCCCAAAAACCATGAATTCCTTTTTGATTGGTCATTTGACCGTTGTAGTTTTCTGTGGTGTGCAATGGCACATGCGCATCACCAATATAGTGTCCAAAATCAGCCGAATATTGCAAAATACGATCTAAATCTTGGTCGATAAACGCACGAGTTAAACGCCCCATCATCACTTCTAAATGCCAAGGAACAATGCCGTATTCCTGAATAGTATCTTCAGTATATTTTTCGATAGCGTCTTCCCACTTTCTGGGCATAACACCAAACGGATCTTCTTCACTATAATGGTCAATATCGATAAAATGTCGTGGTGCTTCGCCATCTACGGCATATCTTCTTTTGTCTGGATCTACAGCATGTTCAGTAATAAATTCGATGTGCTTTTTGTAGAAAGTAATCATCTCTGGCGGCAGTGTAAAAACAGATAGTCGATTAATCCTTTTATGCGCATAAAACCCCCACGAATATGAGATAGAATAGCTCGCTACAAAAACAGTAACGGCTATAATTAATATTGTAAATACCTTTTTCATTCGGATGATAAAAGTAAAAAATCTTTTTATGCTTTTATGGAAAAACAAGACTCAATGCATCTCAATATCAAAACCCATTGTTAAACCAAAACTTATAATCATGAAAACAATCACATTAATTGCAGGGAGCTTAGCCATTATTTCAGGGATATTTTTCAACTCACCGCTTTCCGAAAAAGAACCGATAATTAAACCTGGAGAGTTGCAAGGTTTTGTTAAAGACAAGTCCACGAACGAAGCTATACCATTTGTCAATGTAGTTCTTGTAGATTCCGCTGGTGGTCAATTTGGTGCTTCTTCTGATTTTAACGGTAAATACAGAATTCAGCATTTGACTAAGGGCACGTACACTCTAAGGGCTAGATTTATTGGTTATCAAGCGCTCGAAATACAAAACGTGGTTATCAACAGCGCTAAGATTACCTATTTAGACATTAAATTATCTGCCAGTGCTATTGAAATGCAGGAGTTTGAGGTTGTTGAAGAATCAAGATCAGAATTATCAGTTCGAAAACTAAAAACCGCTGCTTATAGCGTTGTTTCAGGCAATCGTGTTGGGAACGTGTCATACGATTGGGATGACTCATATATGGCAAACGAATCGTACAGTGAAATTTCAGAAAACGAATTTAAACACTCACTCAAAGACCCCCTTTCTACTTTTTCTATTGATGTTGATGCTGCTTCTTATTCTAACGTGAGAAGGATGATAAATCAAGGTTATGCACCGCAAAAAAATGCAGTTCGGGTAGAGGAAATGATTAATTACTTTTCGTACGATTATCCAAATCCGAAAGGTAACGACCCGTTTTCGATAACCACAGAGGTTTCCGATTGTCCTTGGAACGAGCAACACAAACTGGTGCACATTGGCTTGCAAGGCAAAAAAATAGAAACAGAAAATTTACCTCCCAGCAATTTAGTTTTCTTGATTGATGTTTCGGGAAGCATGAGTAATTACAACAAGTTGCCTCTACTTAAAAAGAGTTTTGCCCTACTTGTTGACCAACTTAGACCGCAAGACAGAGTTGCCATTATAGTTTATGCTGGAGCAGCCGGTTGTGTTTTAGAATCTACATCAGGTAACGAAAAAGGCAAGATTTTAGGTGCATTAGAGAATTTACAATCTGGAGGATCTACTGCGGGAGGTGCAGGAATAAACCTAGCTTACAAAATTGCGCTCAACAACTTCTTGGAAGGTGGTAACAACCGAGTAATTCTGGCTACCGATGGGGATTTTAACGTTGGCGCCTCAAGTGATAATGCAATGGAAAAACTGATTGAAGAGAAACGAAAGTCAGGAGTTTTCTTAACTGTTTTAGGTTTTGGAATGGGCAACTATAAAGATTCTAAAATGGAAGTAATTGCTGATAAAGGCAATGGAAACTATGCCTACATCGACAACATTATGGAAGCAAAAAAAGTATTTGTAAACGAGCTTGGCGCAACATTGTTTACAATCGCTAAAGATGTTAAAATTCAAGTTGAATTTAACCCAAGTAAAGTCGCATACTATAAATTAATTGGCTACGAAAATAGAATGCTGGCTGCTGAAGACTTTAATGACGATACAAAAGACGCAGGAGAATTAGGTGCAGGACACACAGTTACCGCTTTGTATGAAATTGTACCTGTTGGCGTAAAATCGAACATCGTACCAAGTATCGATCCATTGAAATATCAAAAAGTTAAGGAAAGCAAAATAGTTGTTGATAGCGATGAGTTACTCACCGTAAAATTTAGGTATAAAGACCCGAAAGGCACGACAAGCAAACTGATTGTTAAAGAGCTACACGACAAATCAGTTAAATTAGCGAACGCAAGCGATAATTTTAAATACTCTGCCGCTGTTACTGAGTTTGGATTACTATTACGCGATTCTAAATACAAAGCTTCGAGTAATTACTCGCATGTTGTTGAGTTGGCGAAATCTGCAAAGGGAAACGATGTTTACGGTTACCGAACAGAGTTTATTCGTTTGGCTGAAACAATGGAGCTATTAGCCGACAAATAGCCACTGAGAACACCATAAAGTAAAAACCGCATCCAAAACAGGTGCGGTTTTTTGTGCTTAACGTTTGATTTCGCTATCGTATATATCAATCCATTTTTGCCTCGTCATTTCCTTTTTAATCATTTATCTATCTATTCAATTTTAGTACTATGTTGGGTTTTGTGGTTAGCTTGCACCTAACGTTTAATGTATGGTGTCGTAGCATCCCGCAGGGTGCTATGCACTATACATAGTGTGTGTGCCTTGAATGGTAAATATAGTTCTTTAAAATAGAAGAATGCCCAACGGGTTAAAGTCCCTAACACGAGGGAGGCATCTCTAAGTGGAGCAAGTGGCAAGGTTGTTATCTGTGAAGATAGAACTGAAGTAAGCCAGACTGCGTGACTGGTTCTGACGGACAGGAACTGGATAAGAGGCTATTAGGTTGGATGAGTAAACACATCTTTGCGAAGTCCTAAATCCCGAGCAATTAGGAATAACCGAAATAGTAGATCCAGCAGATATCAATCAGAGGGTATTTACCTTACCGAGGGAGGTCTCCGCAGCCACGAGTTGGCAAAACGGAGAAGTCAGCAGAAGTCATATTAGTTAGCCACCTGATAGGTTGATGAAGGACTGAACGATAATGGTCTTTAATAGACAAAGGAACGGTTTTATGTTACGGATAGCTTTCCAGTAAAACAGTAGCCTTTGATTAAGCGAGACAGCGAGTTAATTTTAGTAAATGATTAAACAAATAACAAGTAAAAAGAATCTAAACGAAGCCTATTTACGAGTGTATCGCAACCGAGGAGCAGCAGGAGTAGATAAAATTCAGGTAACTGAATTGAAATCACTTCTAAAAGTTCACGGAAACCGTTACAATCAGCACATAGAAGGAGAGACATATCAGGTGTCTCCAATATTGGGAGTTGAAATACCTAAAAGCAACGGTAAAACGAGACTTCTTGGAATACCAACAGTTGTAGATAGGGTATATCAGCAAGCATTACATCAAGTATTTCAACCCATATTTGAGCCAGACTTTCAGCAGCATAGTTATGGGTTCAGACCAATACGTAATGCCCATCAAGCGATTACACAAAGCCTTTCGAATATTAATTCAGGTTATCAAGATATAGTAGATATAGATTTGAAGAGTTTCTTTGATGAAGTAGAACACCATATTTTACTAGGATTAATACACAAGAAGGTGAAATGTAAAGCGACAATGAAGCTATTACGTTCATTTTTGAGAGCACCGATAGAAATCAACGGTAAACTACAAAAGCGAAGAAAAGGCGTTCCGCAAGGCTCACCTTTAAGCCCTTTGTTATCTAATATTCTACTCAATGAGTTGGATAAAGAATTAGAAAAACGAGGACATCGTTATGTACGGTATGCCGATGATTTTAGTGTTTATGTGAGGAGTAAGAAGTCAGCAAAACGAGTGGGGAATAGCCTCTATAAGTTTTTGCGCGACAAACTCCATCTTCCAATCAACCGAGAAAAGAGTGGAATACGCAGACCGCATTCGTTTGTCGTACTAGGCTACAGTTTTGTGCCAACCTACAAGAAAGGCGAAAAAGGGAAATATCAATTAGTGGTAAAACAATCTAAATGGGAAGAATTTAAGTTGAAACTTAAATACCTAACCAAGAAGACCATTCCTGCTAGTTTTGATGAGCGCATTCAACGAATTAATTGGCTGATAAGAGGATGGATAAATTACTTCAAACTAGCATCCATTCAAGGAAAACTGAAAAAGTTAGGCGAATGGCTGTGCAATCGGCTACGGTATTGCATTTGGCATGACTGGAAAAAACCCGACCGAAAAAGGAAAAACCTTATCCGATTGGGAATTGAACAAGGCATGGCTTACGCATGGAGCAGAACAAGAATGGGAGGTTGGGCAGTAGCTCTAAGCCCCATATTGCGAACGACCATTACCATAGCAAAACTTAAAATGAGAGGTTATGTTAGTTTAGTCGAATACTACAAATTAGCAAGTATCATTATCGAACCGCCTGTTACGAGACCCGTATGGCAGGTGGTGTGAGAGCCTTAACCTGAGTGATTTTGCTCAGGTCGGGCTACTCGATTGGCAAATCGTTTTTATTCTTTTACAATTCGAATTACTGCTTTCTTCTCTTGGGATTCAATGACCAGAAAATAAACCCCATTAGGTTCTTCAATTTTCATAGCAAGCAATTGCTGATCAATAAATAAATCTGATCGAATCAATTTTCCGTTTAAATCGTTTATGCGTACGGTTACTGATTCGTATTTTGAACCTAAGTCAATAGTAAATAATCCACCTGTAGGGTTGGGATAGAGCTGAAGGACATTTCCAAAATCATTTTCAATTATACCTATGCTGGTAATTGAATAACAGGCAGATGTATCAATGCAACCGTTTTGCGTTACTTCAACGGCAAAGTTTCCATTATTTGTTGAAGTAAATGAAGAGCCGGTTTCACCCACAATTGGTGCGTTCCCATTGCCGCAATCTACCCATTGGTAAGAGGCGTTATTCACATTACTTGTTAAAGTATTTACGCTTAGAGTAACCGAAGTTTCAACCGAATTAATAGTTAGGTTCAAAGTAGCTGTTGAATCGCAGTTTGCTGCATTGGTTAGTAAAGCGGTATAGATTCCACTCGTATTGTATGTAACACTTGTGGCTAACCAAGTATAGGAGTCACAAGAACTAATGTCTTCTGAACCTGATGTACCGTTTGTGATAGTTAGATTTAAAGTTGCCAAAGAGTCGCAATTTACTGCATTGGTTAGTAAAGCGGTATAGGTTCCACTCGTATTGTATGTAACACTTGTGGCTAACCAAGTATAGGAGTCGCAAGAACCAATGCTTTCTGAATCTGATGTACTATTT
>JAESTK010000300.1 GCA_016763645.1 Flavobacteriales bacterium | reverse complement strand
GTAAATGCACCTTTTTCATACCCAAACAACTCACTTTCCAGCAGTTGATCCGGCAAAGCGGTACAGTTTACTTTAATAAAGGGATTATCCTTACGACTGGAAAGCCGATGAATTTCCCGTGCCACTACATCCTTCCCAACGCCACTGCTACCACGGACAAGACAATTCAGGTTACTTTGCGCCACTTTCTGTACCATAGCGCGAAGCTCCCGGGTAGCTTCACTGATCCCAATGATAAGGGAGGGGCCAAGATCAATAGCATCTGGCACATGGATCTTAAATTCAACTGTTTTTGTTGAAGCCGATATTGCATGAAATAATTCTGAACGAACTTCACCCAGACTGAATGGCCTTTGCAGAAATCTTGAACAGCCTCTCATAATGCAATCGGTTATATTATGCGGGGAAGCATCAATAGAGGAACAAACAATGGCTGCAGAATTACATGCCGAAATGACTTTGGAAAGTATCTCCACCGTTAGACCGGCTTCGGGCATAATTTCAAAAAAGATGGCGGTAATGGTATTATTTTTGGATAAGGATATAGCACTTTCGGATGAATCGGCGACTAGCACACGAAAACCTGAATGGGCTAATCCCCGTTCAAGTGACCAACGAACTCCAGGGTCACTATCTACGACCAGAATGCACGCGGCCTTTTCAGTTGCTTGCATGGATTGCGGGGCTATAGAATAGTCATTTATTTTCATGATACACCTATATTTTCTATTTTTTGATTCGATTCGAGCACATTTTTCGGTAATACAGTCCTGAGCACACACTGGTTATCCAGTTTCTGCTCAGTCGATAACGTACCTCCACAGCTCTGAATTGTCCGCTGAGCCATGATAAATTTCGGGTGATTTTGCAAAGCTGAGGGTACAGTTTGAACAGAGACCCTACGTGCTTTACCGTTAGTACCGGTATAGAATCCAGTGTAACTAATATCAAAAGTTATGGTGTCACATTCACTCTCGTAAAGTTGTAACAGAACAGGATAATTGACATCTGCTGCTCTTACGGCACTGGAAATGAGATCTAGAAATGTACTTGCCAAAGCAGAACCATTAAAAAGAGTACAGTGCCCCCTTGTTAGAAAATTCTTTTCTATTCGTATTCGCCGTTCTTCAATCGTGTTTTCCAATAGGCCTAATACTTGCACAACTAGATCGTCGAGATATACTGTTTCAGTTGTATTCTTGTGAGGCGATGAAATTCCCCGAAAATCCAACAGGCGTTGCCCCATTCTTTTGGCATTCTCATCTATAATACGTAGACTTTTTGATGCTATAGTGCTAATTTCTGTATCCATCAACATGCCCACATTCGTACGAATTGCCGTTAATTCCTGCACCATGATCCGGGATTGATCCAAGGCAAGGTTGCCTACTAGTGCTTGTTTAACTGAATATTGAAGAAAGCGCAGGTTCATCCACTCAGTAGTGATTGTATTGGCACACTCCATCAAAAAAGCATCGCACTCTGAATCTATTGCATAATCGTCGGGTAAAAAGAACCCTACGGCACACATTACTTGCCCCATAAAGTGCTGAGGGTAAGAATAGGCCGCCCATTCAGCGATATCCAACCCGGCATGGATTTCTGCAGCGACGCAAATTTCATTATCTGAAATATCGGATGTGCCTGTTGAGGGTTCTATTGGAGTGCTGTTCGTGGAAGATTCCACTACGATGACGGTAGATTCATGATGTTCATCAGGTATAGCTACAATACAATAATCCTGAGCACTCTTTGTTGTTAATACCACACATTGAAGGGGCAGAACCATTGCAAGCTGCTCAAACAAACAGCCGAATAATTTTTCTTCTGTGTAGGATCCCGTTGCGAACGATTTTAATTTTAAGAGTATTTCTTTCCGTGTATTGTCAAGTTCCAAGCGGTATGCATGTTCTCTTAATTGGCTGTTCCTCTCTTCTACTCTTACTTTGAGTAACTCACGCTCCTGAATTAATTCTTCATGAAGTCTGTTTCGTTCCGAAACTATTTTATAGGTATGAAGTGCTCTATTTATTGCAACTTGAAACAATGGAAAGTCAACGGGTTTCATCAGGTAATCGCTGACACCTTCACGAATAGCTTCTGTAATAGTCTCTGAACGTGTGTCTCCAGTCAGTATAATGAAAGAACAGCACGGGTTTGATTGCAATATAACTGGTATCAGAGCCATACCATTACCATCGGGTAGAGACAAATCGAGAATTGCGCAACTGATGGATTGAGCCTGAGCTTCTGATTGGGCTGTTTCATAGTTTGAAGTGCTTATGTGGTCATGACCCATTTCCCCGAGAAAAGCACAAATAACATTGCGCATCTCCGGTTCATCGTCCACAACCAACACAAGATGTTTTTCTGACATTAGAAAAAGTACCTATACATTATCGGAGTATCAAATACTCCACATACCCATTAGACTTTCATAATGTAAAGTAATTAGCTTTACATTTAAACTAGATAACTCTTTTCAACCGATAAAATATTTTAGCACTACAATAACCAAGTACACGCATAGCTAACTGCTATGTGCATGACATAATCTTATTCAAAAAAACAACATACATCATTGATATTATACTTTGGAAAGGATTTTGTCAATCTTTAATTCTCTATTTTCACATCAAATCTAAATTTGGTAAATAATTTACTAATAGTGTAATTGGATTTTTTGCCACCGGCCATCCCGAAAACAGTATTATTGGAACCCGTTTAGGGTATTTTGTACTCTGGGTCTTGAGGGATTTACGAAAACTCCAAGGCTATGATGGGATAAGGTCGCATTAATGTTTCAAAAGTAATGAATTCTATACTCCATACGATTTTCATTTTTATTCTTGATATGCTTATAAGTTGTTTGTTTTTAATATATTACAAGCTATTTTAGTATTTAGATGACTAGTGCAATGTAATTAATCATTTTTAATATTTTTTAATCGAGTAACGTGATTACTTATTGAATTCAGGATCTTAATAAACCCTTGTTTTCTTTATCAGTAATCGGATAGAGTTTAGTAGTATGGGTTCTAAATTTGTCTAGACCTTAAGTCAATTGTTTACCGAGTGTTGCTAGAGGACATTATGATTCAAGGATTGATACGAATAGGCATTGTTCTTATTATTTTGATAGCCCTGGGCACAACGGGATTCTTTGTATTTACTAAGTATCGAGGTCAGGATGCACGCCTCCGGGCGGATAAAGCTTTTGCTGAGGAGCGCTGGCGTGAGGCCAAGATGAATTATACTTGGTATATTGTCAGACATCCTGATGAACTGGAAGTTCTCCCTAGATATATCGAGTCCTGTATGAAGTTACTTGGAAACCGCCGTGCTCACATTCGGGATGCCGGTCGTGCATATCTTCAGTTAACCCTCAACTCACCTGATGATACCACCCAATCACAGGAATTAATCAATTTCTATAGAGAATATAACTTGTGGAGAGAGCTCGATTATGCCGCTGACCTGCTGCTTCGAAACAACAATGAGGACAGCTTTCTTCTCTATAACAAAGCCTTGGCTGTTAGTCACTTAGGACGCAAATCTCAGGCCATATCAATCTATCAACAGATGTTGGAACTCGATGAGGTTCAGCCTGAGGTTTATGGGAATTTGGCCTTACTTTTATATCAACAAGGTCTTGAAGAGCAAGGTTGGCAGACCCTTGAAAAGGCTTTGGCCGAGCAGCCCAATAATCCTTTAATTCGATTGGAACGGGCAAGATACTTGCTTGCTACCAATGATTTAGCGCGGGCTAGTCAAGAAATAGACTTTGCACTAAACTCTGATCTCCAATCGGGAGACCTTTTTCTCACCGCATCCAAGGTCCACTCGGCACAAAATGAGTGGGCAATAGCATTGGACTATTCGGAAAAGGCTGTGAGGGAAATACCCCGATCGGCTAAAGCTCATTTGCAGATAGTATCCTGCTTCATGTCAGACC
>JAESTK010000228.1 GCA_016763645.1 Flavobacteriales bacterium | reverse complement strand
CTATGCTTCAATTTGCGTTTATTTCTTTTTGTTTCTTTTTATTTATTTTTTCTGCTATTTTTTTATTTTTTCTTTCCTTTTATTTCTGTTTTTTCACCTTAAAAAAGGTCAATAACGCTGATTGTTAGTATTGTTCAGAATTTATATTCCCAGAATTCAAACGGAGAAATCAATAACAACACAAAAAAGGCAGGAAGATTAAGACTTGACTTGACCAAAATTTCTTTTTTACCTGACCAAAATTTTGGAATCAATATTTATTAGTTCCTATTATTTGCATAATCTTACACTAAGTTTTAAAAAAAGAGATGGCTCTAATTGATAAATCAGAGATAAGAGAAGTAACTGGAATTAGTCAAGTTGAACGAAAAAGTATAATGAATTTTCTTCAAGGGGCGGTTTATTGCTGGTGTAAAAACAGAAAAAATGAATGGTTCTCGATGTGGGACTTAATGGGTGGAGATAACTATTATTGGGATGGGACACCTTTACTTGTTTTATACACCAAACACGAAAATAAAGGAAAAGATAGCGAACAAGCCGTTAAGGATGCGGGAAAAGATTCTGGTTGGCTCTTGAAGAAAACTGTTCATGAAGATATAAGATACTTCGAATCAAAAAAAGAAGAATTAACTCGAAAATATCGCTGGGTTGACAGAAAATGAACTAAGAAATATTGTTTTTGAAAAGGTTAAAGATTTAGCCATAAAAGGTGTCCTTATTGGTAAGGAAGTTCCTGTCCCCTATAAACAGATATACATTCCCGGCACTTCTTCAAACCTGGAAGTTTGGTGTTTTAAACAGGACATTGTTTTCTACCATAAACTATTTGATAAATCTATTGGTTATAGGGATGCCAAGATTATCTCTGGAGAAGAATCCCTTGTTAATATAATACTGGAAAAGGATAACGTTCAAAATACTAAAGATGTGGGGTTGCCTTTATTAATAATTGAGACTAAAAGAACCCAGCCTTCTTCTCATGAAATAATGATTTATTCCCAAAAAGCTGAACAGATAAAATCAATATTTCCCTATGCCAAATATATTTTTCTAGTCTTTGATTATGTTTCGGCAAGAACGTACCGACATGGGGTAAATTTTGATGCTATATTCGAAATGCCGGATGTATATGATGAAAAATACATTAAAAACCTGAGAAAGCTGATTCTAAAACTATTTAAGGAAGCCGATGCCGACCTCGTAAATCTGCAAACTACTGCCATTCGAAAAAACCAGAAGACACACTACAAAATATGAGAGGGATATGATTGGGACGATTTAAATAACCCGTTAATTAGAGTTCAAATCTTTCGGGGAGATTTTAAACTTGCTTTTGAAAGCTCTTGAAAATCCTTCTGGACTATCATACCCTACGAGATATGCAACATCCATAACTTGCATTTTTCTTTCTGACAGAAGGGTTTTAGCATGATTTAGTTTCAGCTCCTTTACAAATTGATAAGGAGTTATTTTAAATTTTACGCTAAATTCCTGGTAAAATTTAGACTGGGACATTCCTGCCTGTTTAGACATTTCTTCTATTGAAGGTGGTACAATGAAATTATTACTTAGAGATAAGTGAACATTTTCTATTGCGTCAATCTGGTCATCAGATGAAATATCAGCCAGATTTCTAAAAAAGAAAAGTGTAAATTCTGTTATTTTACTTTCAAAATACAACAGTTGAGTCTCCTCCTTGTAACGTTTGATTAAAAGCATTTCTAATGAATGTTTAATTTCATCATCAATACGTAACCTATAATTAAAGAATTTTGTAGAATCATTTAAAGATTCAAGAATATCACTCGGTAATCTATCCAAATATGCTTTTGAGAATCTCCGGAATGAGTCGAACGTAAAATGTACCCCTACAAAATGGTGATCCTCCACTTCTTTAAACATCTTAAAATTTACCTGACCAGCGGGCATGATAAAAAATATACACTCCCCCTTTTTTAACTCTCCTTCAATCTCATTTCCATCCATATCCTCTATTGAAGCCTTCCCTCCAACCATAAAATACATGGCTACCATCGGCTCCAAAAAATGATTTTCGATTAGGGTATCGCTTGGAAACACAGTTTTAGTGATGTTCAGTATCACTTCATTTCTGATGATATCACTTTTTATATGACCACAACCTAAAAGTGGATCATCGTACTTACAATCTAGTGGGGTCTGGAAAATTTCTGGAGCAAGGCTTTGCTCGGTTACTCTATTATTTCTAACAAGGACATTTTGTAAATGCTCAAAGGAAACTTTGTTCATATAAAATTAAAACTCTAATACACATCAAGAACCTACTTGAATAAACAAAAAAAAAGGCTTTACGATTTCTCGTAAAGCCTTTTTTTAAGCGGTCCGGACGGGACTCGAACCCGCGACCCTCGCCGTGACAGGGCGATATTCTAACCAACTGAACTACCGAACCAACATGTTAAATAACTCTTTTATTCTTTAAATAAAAAGTGCAAAAAAAGTGCACTCATTATATTTTACTCAATCATCACAATGATTATCAGCCACTTACACCGGAACTAATCCTGCGTGACAGGCAGATATTCTAACCAACTGAACTACCAAACCAATTTTTCCAATTCTATACAAGAATATTGACAACAGTCAATCAAGTGGAAATTGTGTTTCTCTTTCGAGAACGGCAAAAGTATAGTATTTTAATACTTTGCCAAACAAATCGAATCATTTTTAAATATTTTAATAAACCTATTTTTTTGGCGATGGAGTATTCAATTTATCCAATAAATCGAGTACAATTTCATCCATATCTTCAGTCCCCCTTAAAACCCCAAGCATACCATAAATAGGAGCTATTCGATCAGATTTTACTGCTGCTTTTCCTGAGAAACTAGACTGAATTTTTGCAATTAACCCTTCTGGAAGAACTTGAACGAGACGTCTCATCACCCCAACTTTTATTTTATTGGTGATCTGTTTTATTGTATTGGCTTGTACCTGTTTAATTCCCTGATCAAGATCAGCAATAAATTCAGACATATACTGTTCATGAATTTGGCTAATAGTTAGGTGAATACCGGCAGGTTCACATAAACGCTCAAAATGCCACCCTTTTATACTTAATTCATCTGCCAGCTCAAAAATATCTATCGTTTTTGACGAAAACGCTACTATAGTCATTGCTGGTTCGCCCATCAAAATCAAATCGGTAGATTGATTGATGTACTCCTTAATTAATTGGGTCGCGCCCCATGTCTTTTTTGCCATATCTAAATAACCGTCCATTCCTATTCCCATCAAAGTAGCCCAGGCCGCTGCAACAGTTCCACCTGGACGGCTGCCAACCATGGTTAATGATCCATATATTCCGCCTGGCCAATCGGTGTAAACAGTAAACTGATGTTTTCGTAATTCAGCTGTCCTATATAACACTACTGATGCGCCTTTCGCAGCATAACCATATTTATGAATGTCAATTGAAATAGAGGTAACACCCTCTGCCCTAAAATCAAACGGCATCTCTTTATTTGTAATTATCTCTACAAAAGGTAACATAAACCCACCAATGCACGCATCTACATGAAACAGCAATGCGCGTTCCTTCGCTATTTTGCCAATTTCTTTTATCGGATCTAATACCCCATGCGGATATGATGTTGCTGAAGCGACAATCAAAATGGTGTTTTCGGTTATAGCAGCCTCAATGTTTTTAGGGCTAGCACAGTAATTCTTATCCGCCTCCACATAAACTCCCTTCACGCCAAAATACTTAATTGCTTTAGCAAATGTGGGATGAGCCGTTGCCGGTAATATCATTTCCGGAACTGTTATCTCAGGTTTCGTCTTGGCCATATAATCTCGGGCACTTTTGATAGCCATCAAAATACTTTCTGTCCCTCCGGAAGTGAAGCTCCCCCTTACCCCTTCATCTCCATGTAATAAATTGGCAACCATAGCGACCACCTCATTTTCCATTTTTCTCAAACTTGGAAAAACCATAGGGTTCAGTGCATTTTCTGTAAAATACATATTATAGGCCTTCCGAATTAGCTCTTCCTTTTCCTCTCCAGGATAATACACTAAACAAAAAGCTCTGCCTCGTTTCCAATCAAGGTCGTCCTTCTTGTTCTCACTCATTTGAGCAAACAATGCTTCGAATTCAATCGCCTTATCAGGTATACGAAAATTATCCATGCTCATATTCTATAGTGCTTTTCCAAAAAAGTAAAAATATTGGAACAAAATAACTTCTCTACAAGTTGCCCAGGGCTATAACCAAACCAGAGCTCTTGTTTATAATTGTTATCCTCCAAATAATTCAACATATCACATCGAAGCTGTTCAATGTCTTCTGCGGATTTGTAAAATTCTATTTGATTAATTAACCCATCAAAATCGCTTGAAAAAACGGGAACCGACCACCCGCTTTTCTCATTGATCGAATCGATCATAAAAAAAACAGTTCCCCATATTAATTTAAGGTACATCGTCTTTCTAATTTTGGGTTCCTTTTCATTTTTAATAGTATTCAAATATTTGCTACTCCCTAATACATCCTTATCTAATATTACTCCAACAATTCCTCCAGTTTGATGTATAATCTGAATTTCTTCGCCACATAGGTTCATACTCCAGTTATTAAACATCGTATGTTTCGACAATTTTCTAGAATCACTAAACTTGGTCATTCTTTCCATAGATTTAAATCCATTTACTCCTGTATGACTACAAATAATTGGAATCGGATCATCTTGATTTAGGAAATTATTATCCAGAATAAATCTATAATACGATACACGAGATTTGATGCTCATGTGTTTAATCCCAATCAATATTCTCCTACCGTTTTTACGTGTTAGTAATTCACGAATAACATGCCACCCTAACGCTGTAATCCCTTTATTTAATCCAGACCCTTGGTCTACAATAAAATTAACAGGATGCTTAAAACTCCTAGCGTGTCCGCACAATTGATTCCAGAAATGATGGGCTAATCCAATAAAAAAAGGCGGAAATTCCCATTTTTTTATCTTACCGATATTCTCAGTCATTAACATTTTCATCTGTTCAGCAGATTTACCTTTTGAGTCAATATCGCCACATCCTAATGCATGTGCCCCTTCTATAGAAGGAATCACGATTAGCTTATTGTTTGATTCTGCCACATTTTTAATATCATCAAAGCTTCTTGCTAAACGGTATGCATACTTGCCATCAAACGATACACCTTGTTCTGATACTGCTACGTCATACTGCTCTTCCAATTCTGAAAAATAAGATGTGTGCTCAATAAGCTCTCGAAATCGACTTTCACTAATTCCTGATGCAATTCTGAAAATATTTCGTTTCATATCGCTACTCGTTAGCATAGATGAAATTGCTCTAAAATTTAACCATCCCTTTTCTATAGGGTAAAAAGAATCTATGATAACTTTTGTGTTTCCCGAACAGTAGGCATATAAGTTAGACTGAGACTCTTTTGTCATTTCAGATAATTGAATACCCACCCATCTTTCCATAACAGATTCACCCCTGTAATTGAGAGTTTTTGCCCATAAATCGATGCAATTTCTCTCCTTAGCGTTGTTAGTAGAACGCATTATTGAGTGACAATGAAAATCGATGTTAAAATGCTTCGCCATTAAAGTTCGGTACTTAGCGTGTTATACTTGAAAAAGTATCAAATTGTTGCGTTACACCATCCTAATATTTACAAAACAAAGACGTAACACAATGCATTCGGATTTACTAGTGTAATTTGGTTCTCTTAATTAAATACCCTAATAAAACTTGGTCAAATCCCTTGTTAATATCTGCTTCAACAAAATCGATACGGAATTGTGAGCATTTAAATCTTAGTTCTTTTTCATACTCTTTCATTTGTTGAACGTAAGATTCTTTTACTGATGATGGATGTGCTTTTACTTCTTCTCCAGTTTCTTTATCGATAAAAGTATAAGGACGGTTTTCAAATTCGAAGTCAATTTCTGTTTTTTTATCCACCACATGAAAAAGAATTACCTCGTGTTTATTGTGCTTTAAATGTTGTAACGCTGAAAAAAGTGCATCGTTTTTCTCTGGTGAATTATCTAGCATGTCACTAAACACCATTACCATTGAGCGTTTGTGAATGCTTTCAGCAATTTGATGCAACGCTTCTACCACAAATGTTTTTGAAGTCGTCTCACTTTCAATTATCTTTTCTAAATAATTGTACAACATTTTGTGATGCACAACACTCGATTTCGCTGGTGTATGAATATCTAATTTTTCGGAAAAAACACTCAAACCAACAGCATCTCGTTGTCGCTTTAACAATTGAATTAAAGCAGCACAGCAATATGCCGAAAATGAAATTTTGTTAAAATTATCCACGTCTTCAGGGTAGTACATCGAAGCTGAACTATCAATAACTAATTGACACCGAAGATTAGTTTCTTCTTCGTAACGCTTTACGAAAAGCTTGTCGGTTCTGCCATATAATTTCCAATCGATATGTCGGGTAGATTCGCCTGGGTTGTATAATCTGTGTTCAGCAAACTCAACCGAAAACCCATGAAACGGACTTTTATGCAAACCCGTTATAAAGCCTTCAACCACCTGTTGTGCAAGTAGCTCAAGAGACTCAAATTTCTTTACCTGACTATAATCGATTGTTGCCATACAAAAAAGAGGGCTCTCAGCCCCCTTTCAATAACGTTTAGTTTCTAATTACATTGCAGCATCTAGCT
>JAESTK010000227.1 GCA_016763645.1 Flavobacteriales bacterium | reverse complement strand
ATCCACGCACCTTTAAAGAAAAAATACTAAATTTGAAATTCAATAGTAAACAAGTTATTGACCAACAACCTTGTGAAACTTAACAACTACTAGCAGAAACAGCTTCAACAATCTCTGGCTTATACAGTGGAATTTATTCTATAATTGTAGAAGACGCAGATGGTTGTAGTTTGTCTATAGCCTCCAAGACAATATTAAATGGGCCAATTGAAGACTGGTATACTTATCAGTTTTATAATACATCTTGTTCAGAATATACTAATGGCAATGTAATAGCTTACCCTGAGGGTTTTTTATCTCCAATCCAAAGCACCATTTGGACGAATTCAAATAATGATACTGTTGGGGTAAACGTTGTATACCTTACAAGTGTTGAGGCAGATGAGTATACATGCCATGTAACATATTATGATGGGTGTGAGAGCGAAAGAACTTATCATGTAAGAAGTCCAGACACTTTAAAGTTAACAATGGTAGATATAACAAACTCCACGTGTCGTTTTAATGATGGAAGTGTCGAAGTTAATTTAACAGGAGGCTGGTCGCTGAACAACTATAGTTATCAAATTGCAGGAAACGTTTATACAACTGATCTTATTACGGGATTAGCGTCAGGGCTGCATACAATAATTGCAGGAGGAAGTCCCTATTGTTTTGACACTTTAGTAGTATTTATTGAATCTGATTCTGACTTGAAGTTCGATGTAAACACATCTGGCGTAACATGCGGGTTATGTGATGGTACAGGAAGCGTAACAGTTGTGAATCAAAACGGACCATCAACCTATTTATGGAATGCGACACAAACATCTACAACAGTAACAGGGCTCTGCGGGTTATGTAACGTTTCATGCAGAAGATTCTATAGGGTGCACGTTCGATACAACGTTCACTCAAGTAAATTTGGGTGCAAATTTATTAGTGGGTAGCATTTCTGGTCAAAATCCATTATGCTATGGAGATACTAACGGGGTTGTTTCAGTTGCTATCGGCTCAGGTTTACCCCCTTACTTGTTTTCTTGGAACTTACCAGCTCAAACTACAGCATCAATTACCGGGCTTTTCTCTGGTATGTACAATTGTATAATTACAGATTCTATAGGTTGTTATCTGGACTTTAGTATTTCTTTAACTGATCCTATTTCAGACTCAGTACATAGAAGTATTCCGATCTGCTTGGGCGATTGGAGCCCCGGTACGATAATTAACGGATTGTATGTAGATGATCCAGGAATCTATTATGAAACAACACAAACAAATAATGGATGCGATAGCACAACGATTTACGAGCTTTGGAATCATCCTCAAGTTGGTTCAACATTGCCTAGCATCAGTATTTGCGAGCAAGAATCGGCATTAATATTTGGTCAACAGGAAACAATTGAGGATATATATTATGGGGTTTTTGAATCGGTTAGCGGTTGTGATAGTATAGTTACGGTGTCTCTAAATGTTGAAGATGTTTGGCCAGATGGTAATTCTGTTTCTTTATGGTTTGGTATTCCTGGGGTACTTTATGTGCCAGATGGGCCATATTTATTTAATTGGATAGATTGTAGTACTAATATTGCCATATCTGGGGCAGATAGCAACTATTTTTTTGTTTCTACAAACGGAAGCTATGCTGCAGTCGCAACAAGCGTAAATGGATGTTCTGATACTACAGATTGCTAAGTTGCTATAGTTAATTCTATCGATTCTTATTCAGAAACAAATGTTGTTTCAATGTATCCCACCCCTTTTAATGAATTTTTAATTGTAAAAAGTGAATTGGACGAAACCTACGCAATCACTATTTTAGATGTAATGGGAAAAGTTATTTTTTCTGAACTTAACTTTGATAAAGAGATTACCTTGTCTACAGCTCACCTAGCAGCAGGAACGTATATTGTTAATCTCCGTTCAAAATCTGGAATACACACAGAGTACGTAATAAAACTATAGAGAGACTTAACTTGCAAAGAGCAATAACCATAATCATTCTCCTTTTTTGCAGCATAATTTCAGTTGCTCAGCATATTACTGGTTTTACTCAAAACAAAGGACAGCTAACCGGTGTTGATGCTAACGAAGTACTTTATTACTACCAATCTAATAGTGTAACAGCTCATGTAAGAGCCAATGGAATTTCTTACGCATTTAAAAACAGATTGGAGTAGAAACGAACCAGGTAGATACAAGTCGTAGAACTCCAGTTTTTGAAGTATATAGAACGGATGTATTGTTGGTTGGGGCTAATACTAACCCTGAAGTAATATCTAGTGAAGAGTCGTCAGGCTATTTTAACTACTATTTGCCGCAATGTCCTAAGGGGGTCACAAATGTTAAAAGTTACAAAAGACTAACCATTCTTAATGTTTACCCCAACATAGATTGGATACTTTATGTTGATTCCAAGATTGAGAACGGATTCAAATATGAATTTATAATACACCCCGGAGGTAATTATCGGGATATACAAATGGAATATCTCAATTTTGATAAACTCGACTTGACCAAAAATGGAGATTTGATACTTACCAACCCAATTGCAGAACTAACAGATAGCAAGCCAGTATCTTATTTAGAGCAATGGCCTGAAATTGTTGTCAAATCTCAGTTCATGAAGACTGACAATGTAATTAGTTTTGATATTGATAATTACGACAAGTCGAAAACTCTTGTGATTGACCCCTCCATTGTTTGGTCAAGTTATTTTGCACATTTTGATTTGTTAGAAACAACTAATGATTATTACGGAAATATGTATGCTACTGCGGATATATGGTTTTCTGTTCCAACTTTGCCTTTACTCAATGCGATACAAGATACTGTGATGGGAGATGGTGACATATACTTGGCTAAATTAGATAGTACCGGTAATTTATTATGGCAACATTTTTTGGTGGATCTGGGCAAGAGTTTTTCGCACAGATAGAGATAGGCTTGGACTATAACCTCTGCGGAGGTTTTAATACTCAGAGTGTTGATGTGCCAATGGTCAATGCTACACAAGATCAAACAGGCGGTGTGAGAGATATGCTGTTTTTTCAGTTAAATGAGCAAGGGTATTTAAACTGGTCTACATATTATGGCGGTAGCGATTCTGAATTAGTGTATTCACTTTCAATTGATGCTTTTGGTGATGTGGTATTTGTGGGACAAACAATTAGTAATGATTTTCCTCAGGATAGTGTAGTAGTTGTTGGTACCCCAACGTATTCAACTATTGTTAAGCTAGCGCAAAATGGTCAGCCTGAGTATAGTAGGATATATGGAACCTTCGTCAGTTATATTTTTCACACAACAGCCGATTTATACGGCAATGTATACATTGCCGGTGAAACCCTCGATTCCAACTTAACAACAATGCCAGTTCCTAATTATGCTCCTTCTTTATTAACTCAAGGAGGTGAATACTTAAATTTAGCTAAGTTCGATAACCTAGGAAATACCAAATGGATGCGTTTTTTCAAAACAGGCCAACGTACTGTTGCTGGTACTAATTACCGAACTGGAAAAATCACTGTAGACAACAATTGTAACCTTATTTTAATTTCTAATTGCCGAAATGGAGATTTAGATACGTTAAATTCTCACCAAGCAACAGTCAATGATTTGAGTTTCCATAATCCAATTATTGCTTCGTTTGATTCGTTAGGAAGTTTAAACTGGTCTACATATTTTGGTTATTCTGGTTTAGCACTAATACATGGAGTTGCAACTGACACGTCTAATAAAATTCAATTGGTTGGCCGTCTGGAAAAAACTATTGTGAGTGAACTCCTGTTGTTCTCGTTTCCAACGATGTATCAATGAAGCTTTCACTCCTAGTTCTCGTGCAGCTTGTGCTATATTTTGTTTTTCTTCCCCCAACTTTATCGCTTGGAGCTTAAAACTTACTGTGAATTTTCTTCTTGTCATTTTGCTAAGATAATTTTTGAAATGTTATCTTAACTT
>JAESTK010000226.1 GCA_016763645.1 Flavobacteriales bacterium | reverse complement strand
TCAAATCCATCGCTTTACCGTCAGCAAAACCTTCTTTAATGTCAAGAATTACAACCTCTGATGCAAAATTCTTAATCGCAATGTACTCCGCACAACTTGCGCCTACTGCTCCCGCGCCTATTACTGTTACTTTCATTCTAAAATTTATTTTTAAACTAGTTTAATTCTACGCTGCGAAAATAGGTATTTCTCAACAAAAAATCACACCTACATTCACTCAAGTATGAAGAGATTATTTCATTGAAAACAGCACAATAAAAATCCAAGAATATGATAAACAAACTTAATAAATTGATAAATGTATTTTTAATATCGTTTATCAAGTGGTAACTTTGTATAAATGCAATCAACTCATAAGCACCGCACACTTACATTTTTAACTTCCGCCCTGTTATTGCTTACAATTAGCGATGGACTTGCACAAGGTTTTAACGCTTACAGAATTGACCCACGCATTGTAGAAGCTTTTGGTGAAGATTATGTTATTAAAATGCAGAGAGAAGCCCCACATAGACTGCAATACCTCCTGTTTTTTCTAGATAGCTCATACTATATAAGAGACTTACCAAGTGGCAAAGAATACACAGATATATTATCGTTAACTAACAAAAACGGCACTATTAGGAATCTAACAATAGACTTAACCGACTTGGCTTCGTTTAATGTGTTGTTATTTGACATCCCCCGGAGTCAGCGCTCGAGAATGTTTTACAAAATTGGCAATACAGGAAAGGTAATCGTGTTCTACTCTGGCAAAGAATTTATTAAAAAATTCAACGAGAAATATCCTTGAATTGGTATAAAAAAATAATCGTATTAATCGTTATTTGCTATTTGGCACCAACGGTGAGAGGGCAAACACTTTACCCCATGACACCAAATAGTAGTGTAACAATTACGACCTGCGAAGGGCTATTTATGGATAGTGGTGGCTCCACGTCTACATATTCTGCTAATGAAGTTTCTACCATGACTATTTGTGCTTCGCAGGTTGGAGCTTCACCTATTGTAACTTTCAACCTTACGTTCTTTGATATACCTACCGGAGATGTATTAAATGTGTATGACGGCCCAACCAATTCGTCACCGTGGATTGGCACATTTGATAACAACTTAACTACCTCATCCATACAGGGAAGTGGCACCTGTATTACTATCGAATTTATATCTGATGGTGTAACGGAAGGAACAGGATGGCAGGGTTCCATTAGCTGTTTTATTCCTTGTCAAGATATTATCTCTACTATCTCACAATCAACTCCAACTATTATAATGCCTGGTAATGAAATTCACATATGCAAAGGCGATTCTCTTAACTTAACTGGAAGTGGAGTTTACCCTGAGAATGGCACTTCATACACACAAAGTGATAATTTAAGCATTTTCGAATGGGATATTGACGATGACGGATTAACTGATTATACTGGAGCAAACCTCGATTTGCTTTTCACTGCATCTCAGGGAAATAGAATAAATTTAGTTATAACCGACACAAATGGTTGTAGCAATGCAAATCTGCTCGATCTTTTTATCATGGTCTCAACACCTCCTTCCTTTAACGGTCTATCTCTAGCTAACGATACTATTTGTTTTTCAGGTAGCAATTCTCTAACAATAGATTCCGTTACTAGCAACCCTTGGTACGAATCATACGGAAACGCTGTTGCAGATACCACCAACCTACCCGATGACCCTGGTCAAACCTTTAGTAGTACAGTTTCTCTGAGTAATTTTAGTGCTGGGCAGACCTTAAATAGCATTAACGACCTATATAATATTTGTTTGAATTTAGAACATTCATATATTGGAGATTTAGAAATAGAAATTGTTTGCCCTTCTGGACAATCTGTTTTTTTACTAAACAATCCAAACATAGCTGGAGATACTTTTTTAGGCGAACCTGTAGATAATGATGCCCCTGGCTATATACAAGGAGACGGATACGATTATTGTTTTAACAATAACCCTACTTATGGGACTTTTAATGCGGAAGCTAGTGCAATTCCGCCTCCTACATACTCTTATACGGACAACTCTGGTGTTTCTGTCGTAAATCACGCTTATTTACCTGCAGGATCTTATCAATCAGAAAATCCACTGAGCGGCTTATTGGGGTGTTTACTAAATGGCAACTGGACTATATACATTACAGACAACGCTCAAATAGACAATGGTGCTATATTTTCTTGGTATGTAGATTTTAACCCCGCCATTTTCCCAACCCAACTTTGGGGATATGATCCAGGTGTAGCCTCTTCAAATTGGGTAACAGATGCTGATGTTACTGGCAATTATGGAGATTCAATTGTTGTTACCCCTTCAAATGTCAGCGGGGGTGATGTTTCATACACATACACTATGACTGATGACTTTGGATGCACATACGATACCACATTAACATTTTATGTAAAACCTCCATCTGATCCTAGTTGCAGGATTTGCTTCCCGCCAATTATATCTATAACTCCAAACCTTTGCAACGGAGATAGCACAGGTGTAATTGTTTTACTCGCCAATGACTCTCTGGAAGCAAGTCCCGCACCGTATACTATTACATGGACAGATGCAGCACTAAATATTATAGCAATTAACATTGTAGACAATCTCGATTCGTTAACCAATATTCCCGCAGGAAGTTATTTTGTTCAAATAGAGGATAACAACAATTGCATCCCAACACCTGCTCAAACTCCACTAACCATAACAGAACCTCCAATTCTCGTTACATTTATGATTGGGAACCTGCCCACCCTTTGTCCTAACTCTTGTGATGGCTTCGCTGAAGTCAATAATCTTGGAGGGACGTCTCCTTATACTCATTCCTGGCCGGATGGATCCACGCTACCTTCTAGTTCAGGACTCTGTGAGGGTCTTAACATTGCTACGGTTACCGATGCAAATGCCTGCGTTGATACGTTTCCCTTAACAATAACCGCCCCTCCTCCTATTACAATAACCTTGGTAGGAACTGACACCTTATGTCAAACCGAAACAGGATACCTAGCCTATAATATTGAGGGGGGGAATGGTGGCTACACAAGCATTTGGAGCACAGGTTCTTCCAATGATACTATTTATTTTTCACCAACAGATGAAACAGAATATTCATTAGTAGTAATTGATGCTTTAGGTTGTACTGCAAATACTTCCGATACGGTTTACGTAAGAGATTTCATTTCTATTGACATGATAAAAATTGATACCATTTGCAATGGAGACTCTACATTTATTCGAGCAATAACAATTGGTGGTGACGGAAATTATTATTACCAATGGACCAACGGAAAAAGCTCTGATGACATTCTTACAGTGGCGCCAGTAGATGACGAACTATATTTTGTAACTGTTACTGATGGCTGTACAACCCCTATTGCAATCGATAGCGTAACTATTATTGTAGGACAATACCCTGTTTTTGTACTGTATCCTCCAGATATAGAGGAAGGATGTGCCCCTCAAGTTGTTGAATTTTATGTTGACCATATTAAACCAAATAGAAATTATCTATGGGGATTCGGAGATGGAACTAAATCAATAATCAATTCCAAAACTGTTGGACACATCTACCCAGATGCTGGATGTTACGATCTATCACTCGCTGTAACCACCGATTTAGGATGCTCAAGAGATACTGTTGTTTACTGTGCCGTAGAAATTTATCCAAACCCTATAGCCGAGTTCGTACTCACTAACTATAAGTTAACAAACTTATCTCCTACAACAACTATGATTGACAAATCTCACATTCCTGATTTTTGGCAATGGAATTTCGGTGATGGAGAAACTTCAGAAAACGAAAACGTGCAACACACATATAAAGATACCGGATATTACACCATAACTTTAGCCGTTGAAACAAAGAATGGTTGTAACGACACAACTGAGCTAATGATTCATGTTGATTTCGAATCAATCATCTATACACCAAATTCTTTTTCGCCTAATGGTGACGGATTAAATGATTTCTTCTCACCTAAAGGCGAAGGAATAAATAGCGACAAATATCTATTAACCATATTCAGCCGTTGGGGTGAAGTAATATTTCAATCTAGCGATGTATGGAGCGGTTGGGACGGTAATTTACCCGAAGGGACGCCAGCAGAAACTGGTGGATATGTCTATAAAATTGAATATCTCCGATTCGGGTATCTCGAACAAAGTGTTGTTTTAGGTCCTTTAACTCTAATTCGGTAAAAATCACTCCCAAAGGCAACCTATCAGTTTAGCAATCGTCTTATAAAGTAGTTAATAGATCATGAACTCAGATTCTGCCAATTTACAAGCTTTAATTGATGGCTGCAAAAATGGCGACAAAGTCTGTCAGCGAAAGGTTTACGAACAACTTTATAATCAAATGCTAGGAGTTAGTTTAAGATACATGGGTAATATGGACGATGCAAAAGATGTTTTGCACGAAGGGTTTATTAAGGTATTTACCAATATGAATAAATATAGTGACGATGGTTCATTTATTGGTTGGGTTAAAAAAATTATTTCGAACACGGCAATTGATGAAATTAGACGATTAAGCAATTCCAAAACAAGAACTGACTCTGATTTAATAGAAAACAAAAGTTTCGAATTAGAAGAAGAAAATTATAATTGGTTTGAAGACAATAACGTAACACCTGATAGAATACAAGAAGAAATTCAAAATTTATCGCCCGCGTATCGAACCGTGTTTAATATGTACGTAATAGAAGGATATACTCATATAGAAATTGCTGACTATCTTAACATAAGTGTAGGAGCATCAAAATCTAACCTTTCGAAAGCCAAAGCAAGGCTAAAAGAAACGTTAACCAACTTAATAGAAAAAGTAAACTCATAAAAATGACAGAGTTTGAAAATAAAATAAAGGAATCATTAGAGAACTACTCCGTTCCTGATGCTACTCCAGATTGGTCAACTTTTGAGCAAAAGCTCGATGCCACCAATAAAAGAAAAAATGGCACTGGTTTTATCGCTGCTGCCATAATTGGCTTACTAGCAGGTTTGGCGTTTGTTTACAATACAGACGTTCAGAGCACATCTTCATTAGCGAACAATAACCAAACGATTAAAGAAACTGCTTCTAAAGTTAACGTGGAGCAAAAAAACTCTACTATTAACAACCAAATTACAGCAACAACCAAAGACGTTGCAACAGAAAGCGTAATTGAAACAGCTGCTATCCAACAAAATGAAATTGAAGAAGAAATCGCGACAGCAGATAATATACCTGAACTAAGACTTCCTCCAAATCGATTAATGATGAACGATAGTGACCCTAGTACTTCTGCGAATGAAACTAAAAAGGGTGAAGAATCAGTCCCTCAAAATAAACCTTCACATTACATTCCGCTGAAAGCCTCGGAAGTAATGGTTTCCAAAAAAGTATGCTGTATTAATGAAGAAATACAGTTTTCGACAAACGATGTTAACTGCAGTTACGTTTGGGACTTCGGAGATGGGACAATTGGCTATGGAAAATTGCCAAACCATACTTATGAAGATGAAGGAACATATAAAGTGGCTGTAACTATTACATCTAAAGAAACACGTAAATCAACATATGCTTATAGGGCTGACATCAAAGTATCTCCAAACCCAATTGCCGATTTTGAATACACCAAACCCAATTGGAATGACTGTGAAACAGAGCACCAATTTATGTCCATAAACGTTGGCGAACCAATTAACGAATGGTATATTGGTAAAAACAAAATTGGCGATGGATCTTCATTAAAATATCCACTGCACAAAAAAGGAATGCATGAAATAACTTTAGTTACAGAAAACAGTAATGGATGTAAGTCTTCCAATACTCAATTAGTTGAGATAGAAAAAGATTATAACTTAAGAGCTGCCAATGCATTTGCCTCATCTTTAGCAGATTTATGGATGCCAAAAGACCTACTGTGTTTAAATAACGAATTCAATTTAATTATTATCACCCGCTTTGGTGAGATTGTTTTTCAAACTAACACTATAGAAAAAAATTGGGACGGAACAATATTAGGGTCTACCCAAAGAGTTAGGGCTGGTGAAAATTATGCATGGTCTGCTACTTATATAGATAATAACGGAATAACTAGACAAGCAAAAGGACTTATCACAATTAGGTAGCTAACTTAACGTAGTTCAAATACCCAAAATAAAAAGAGCGCACAAAATTTGTACGCTCTTTTTACTTATAAATTACAAGCAACCTTTCTGCTTTTATCTCACTATACAGCCGATTTATCGAATTAATTTGTAATTTTGACGGGGTGTTTATTGCGTTAAGCAAAAATACACTTAAACGCACCCAACCTTTGTATAAAAAACAACGTGAACACGAGAAATTGACAACAATATGAAATATTTTACATCGATTCTAATCCTATTTATTTGTTTATGTTTTTCTTCTTATGGACAGCAAAAATCTAAACCTGTCCTAAGAGAAAAGCAACAAGAACCTACCACAAAAAAAATGGTAAAAGCTGAGCCTAAAATTATTGTTACCAAACAAAATAAAAAAGCCTCAGTCGATTATTCAGGTATAATTGCTTTAAGAGAATTAAAGCAAACGATAGTTTATTCACGTGAAAGTAATGACTCTTCTGTCTCTTTAAAGAGAGAGTATTGTAAATTATACGAATCGTGTAGCCCAGAATTTATAACCGGGGAAGACATTACATCTTATAAAACTTATTTAAGAGAAATTAATCCAAAAAAGTACGAAGAGTTATTTCCTAAAGCTACATCCGAAAAACAATAGACCATGAAACAAGTTTACACTCTACTTATAGCATGTTTTTCAACGTTCATCGTCTCCAATTCTTTTGCGCAAGGCGATGAATGTGCAACTGCTGCGGTATTAACACCCATAGCAGTATGTAATGGCGCTTCAGCCACTGCGGGAAGCACTGCAGGAGCAACCGAAACATTTCAAGAATGTGGAAGTTCAAAAAATGCGCTTGATGTATGGTACAGCTTTACCGCCACATCATCTAGTTACACTATAACCGTGCAAGGAGTCGGAAATTTCGATCCCGTATTTGAAGTTTTTACTGGTACCTGTGGAGGAACATTATCTTCCAAACAAGATATTTCTTGTGGTGATGGCTGTATTGATGAGACAGGCGGTGGCGCTACAGAATCTGCTACCTATTATGGTTTTGAGATTGGCTCAACGGTTTACGTAAGGGTTTACACATGGTATTTTGCCATTTTTCTACCTAGTAGTACCGATTTTAACATTTGTTTAGTTGATGTATGTGGGGCAGGAACGCCAACAAATGATGGCTGTGGGGCTCCTGATGCTCTTGCGTTAGCCACTCCTCTCTCTGGCACAACTGCATGTGCCTCTCCAGACCCTTCCGAAGACCCTGCTACTGGTGACCTTTGCGCAGGAACAATAGAAAATACAGTATGGTATTCTTTCACACCTACAGTTTCTGGAAATTTTGATGTAGATTTCACTAACTACAACTGTACTGATGGTTCAGGATTACAAATGGGTATTTTTACGGGCGCCTGCCCTGGTCCTTGGACTCAAGTTATGTGTCAAAGCACAGACCCTCCAGCAACTATGACTTTTACTGGGTCTGCTGGCACTACATACCATGTAGTGGTTGATGGTACTTGTGGTGCGCAATGCGATTTCGACATAGAGATTAATTCTGTTTGCCCAATTGCAAACGATGACTGTGCAAGTGCAACTGACCTTACTGCAAACACAGGTGTAGATACACAACAATGCTACAATAATATCTGTAACACTGGCGCTGACGATGATATTACCTATGCTGGAACTTGTGGAGACCCTAGTGGTGCAGTAATTTGGTATCAAATTACCACCGATGCTACTGATGGCCTTTTAGACATTGAAGTAACAAGTGCCGATTTTAGCCCACATATTCAAACATTTAGTAGTTGTGGTGGGGCAAATTCTTTTGATTATTGCGATGTAACAGGCGGTACTACAGCCTCTATTAGTGCTATACCAACAACTGGCTCAACAACATATTACTTTACCGTTTCGCCAAATGCAGGAATAGGTTGTGGCGACTTCAATTTATGTGTTACTTCTTACCCTAATGTTTGTACCCCAAGTGATGATTGCCCTGGAGTAGGACCTACTGTAGTTGGACCTGTACCCTTGGTTTCCTCTACCCAATCATGCCTCATCAACGAATGTAATGTTGGGGCTACAAACCCCTTCATACCATCAACAACCGATTGTGGAACAATTCAAGGTGGGCTAACATTTTACGAAGTAACCACTTCAGATCAACTACTAACCATCAGTGTAACTAGTCCTGACATTTCTGACCCTATGATCACCGTCTGGTCTGATTGTAATACTGTAATTACTAATCGTTGCGCAACAGGTGTTTCGGGTTCCACCTCATTAACTTACTATGCGGGAAGCGGAAATACAATTCTATTTACAATCACCTCTGCAAGTGGTGGACAAACAGGTAATTTTGATCTTTGTGTTGAATCATTTCCTGATGCTACTCCATGTAATCTTGCAGACACCTTGGCTAGCACTTCATCTTCCCCTGCGGCTGATCTAAACGGCAACTATTTACCTGGAACAACTGTTTCTTTTTGTTATGATATTGACACCTTTAAGCATGGTGGTCTCAACTACCTGCATGCCGTTATTCCTAATTTTGGAAGTGCTTGGGATGTAACTACATTTACATCTACTTCTATGCCTCCTGTGCATGGAAATCAAGAATGTGCGAACTCTACTTGGAGTGTCGTTGCTGATGGAATAGTAATCTACAATAACTTAGGTGGCGTTGGTAAACTACCCGATGGAACTGTTCTTACACAGGGTTGGACTTTTTTAAGTTGCGGAGAAACAGATCCAAACTTGAGTTTTGGTGATGGTTGTCACCGTGTCTCAGGACCTCCCGGCTGCTATGCTGACCCAGCACTCGGCTTTGGTTGGACTTTTCAATTTTGTTTTGATATAACAACAAAAGCTACCTATGATTGTACCTCTCCTGAAGATTTTACAATTTCTATGGTAACTTTTGGAGATGGAGAAACGGGCTCTTGGACTGATATCGGTTGTGTATTTGACCAGCCAGAAGTAATGTATATCCCCGCCCCGCCCCCGGCACCTTTTGTTTTTACAGTTACCACCACTGACCCTACCTGTAATGGTACTTCTGATGGTGTTATTGATGTTGTAGCTACTGGTGGTTATGAAACATTACAATACCAACTAGATGCTGGTGCAGGTTATGGAGCTTTTCAAACTACAGGTACATTTACTGGTTTAGCTGCTGGTGTATATTCAGTGCAAGTACAAGACGATATCTTATGTACAGATGTTTTAGCAAATATAACAATTACCGACCCTGCAATACCTACTGGCCCAACGCCATCTTATAACGGTCCTATTTGCGAGGGTAGCACTCTTGATTTAGCTTCTACCTCTGGCTTTACGGGTTATGTTTGGAGTGGTCCAAATGCGTTTTCATCTGCCGTTCAGAATCCTGCTTCCATTGCTAACGCAACTATCGGAACGCACGATGGTGTTTATTCAGTTTCAGCTACACTAGCTGGTTGCCCTACCTCAACAGAAAACGTAACCGTAACAATAAATCCACTTCCTGTATTAGTAACAAGTGTTACCGACCCCCAATGTGGATCGGGTTCTGATGGTACCGCAACAGTTGCAGCATCTGGTGCTGCAACACCTTATCTATATTTTTGGGATGTTGCAACTAACAGTCAAACCGTTACTACAGCTACTGGGTTAGCTCAAGGCACATTTACCGTTTCTGTAGTTGACGATAATTTTTGTATAAATTCTGCTACTGTTACACTAACCGACCCATCTTCCGTTACAGCAACAGCAGTTCAAACTACTGCAGTTACTTGTAATGGGGGTTCTGATGGCACAGCTACCGCTTCTGGCTCAGGCGGAAATGGCGCACCTTTTACATACAACTGGAGTACTGCTCCTACGCAAACTACAGCATTAGCAACAGGGCTTTCTTCTGGTCCTGTTTACTCCGTAACGGTTTATGATAATTCAGGCGTTTGTAATGATGTAACGACTGTAACCGTATCAGAACCCGCTACATCTGTAACGGCATCTATTTCGGCATCAACATCAGTAACCTGTAACAGTGGAAACGATGGCACAGCAACAGCTTCTGGTGCAGGTGGCACGGGCGGGTACACGTACTCATGGAGCAATGGGGATGGTGTTACCACTGCTACGGGATTATCCGCTGGCACGATATATACAGTAACTGTAACAGATGCAACAGGTGTTTGTAACGATGTTACCACAGTAACTGTTTCTGAACCTGCAACATCGGTAACCGCATCAATAGCTTCTTCAACTACCGTAACATGTAACGGAGGGACTGATGGTACAGCAACCGCTTCTGGAGCTGGTGGTGCAGGTGGATACACCTACTCTTGGAGTAATGGTATGCTGTTGCGACCGCAACTGGACTATCTGCGAGTACAACATACACTGTAACCGTAACTGATGCTACTGGCATTTGCAACGATATAACAACCGTAACATTAGCAGAACCCGCAACCTCTGTAACTGCTTCCGCAGTTCAAACAACAAGTGTAACTTGTAATGGTGGCTCTAACGGAAGTGCTACTACATCTGGTGCAGGTGGAAATGGAGCACCATTCACATACTTATGGGATGCTTCAGCCAGTGCGCAAACAGATGCACTAGCTACTGGTCTTTCTTTTGGAATAACTTATTCTGTTACCGTTACAGACCAATTTGGTAATTGTAGTGATGTTGCTTCAGTAACAATTAGCGAAGCTTCTGCAATAACAGTATCATTTGGTATCACATTCAATGCTTCTTGTGCTTCTGGTTCAGATGGACAATCTACGGTTATTGCTTCTGGTGGGAATGGTGGATATACCTATCTTTGGGATGGTGCTGCTGGTTCGCAAACAACTGCAATCGCAACAGGTTTAACTCCAGGTACATTTACAGTAACAGCTACTGATGGCTTAACTTGTACAGGTACGGGTACAGTAACTATTACAAATGCTAACATCCCTCCTACCGCTGCAATTGCAGCACCTGCAATGTTAAATTGTACTAATACTACCGTTACTCTTGATGCTTCTGGCTCAACTGGTACTGCTTTAGCCTATAATTGGTCAACCGCTGGTGGTAATATCGTAAGTGGCGGAACAACCGCATTTGCCGATGTTGATGCGCAAGGAACATACACCGTTACGGTAACAGATGGTTCTAGCGGATGTACTGACACTGAGACTGTTACTGTCACGCAAGATGTTACTAATCCAACGACAACTATTACTTGTGCACCAACATCAGCTGTTGGAACATCTGATGGTTCATCTTCTGTAAGTGTTGGTACTGCTCCAACCCCATATAGTTACGCATGGAGTCCTGCTCCTGCTACTGGACAAGGGAATGTGGCTAGCGCTACAGGATTACCAACAGGAAACTATACCGTAACAATTACTGCATCAAACGGATGTACAGTAACAGATGGATGTACAGTAAATGACCCTTTATGCAACGTTACCGTCTCTATAAGCGCTTTTACCAATGTGAGTTGCAACGGAGGTTCTGATGGAACTGCAACGATTGTTATGAACGGAGGTTCGGGTACATCATATACTTATTTGTGGCCTGATGGTCAAACAACAGCGATAGCAACAGGGTTAAGTCAAGGTTCGATGCAAGGTACCGTAACAGACAACAACGCCTGTTTTGGCACCGCTACTGCGAATATTTCAGAACCAACTGTGTTAGGAGCAATCGCGACTCTAGACAACAACGCTCTTTGTAATGGAAGTAGCACTGGTAGTGTTACCGCTTCTGCTATTGGCGGAACAACAAACTATACTTACTTATGGTCAACCACTGAAACAACGGCTACCATTACTGGGCTTCCTGCTGCTACTTATACACTTACCGTTACAGATGCAAATACTTGTACAGATGTTGCCTCGGTTACCGTGAACGAACCTGCCTCTATGGCAATAACAATGACCTGCAACAACACAAGTGTTGCCGGAGGCTCAGATGGTAGTTCTTCTGCTTCTGCTTCTGGTGGTGATGGCAGCTACTCTTACTTATGGACGGGTGGAGAAACTACTAATTCATTAACAGGACTAAGCGCTGGAGCTCAAGCTGTTACCGTAACTGATGGTAACAGTTGTGCTATAACTGCCACTTGTATGGTGAACGACCCTGGTTGTGCGGTTACTGTAAGTACAACAATGACAGGCGTAACATGTAATGGTGGTAGTGATGGGCAAGTTTCTGCTTCTGCCTTAGGAGGAATCACACCTTATACATTTATTTGGTCTGATACTCAATCAGGTGCAACCGCAACTGGCCTCTCAACAGGAAATATTACCGTTTCTGTAACCGATGGAGCTGGCTGCCCTGATAACTCAATCGTCTCAGTAACTGAACCGACCGTAATTAGTCCAAATATGGTCTGTAACGCTACATCTGTTGCAGGTGCTAGTGATGGTAGCTCTACAACCTCCGCAACAGGTGGTGCTAGTGGATATACTTATTTATGGTCAACCGGAGCTACAACTTCATCCTTAACAGGAATCCCACAGGGAGCTTATAACGTTACGGTTACTGATGCAAGCTTATGTGCTGTAACAGCAACTTGTATGGTAAATGACCCCGGTTGTGCTGTAACGGTTAGTGTTACTATGACCGATGTAACATGTAATGGAGGAACAGACGGACAAGTTGCTGCTTCTGCCACAGGAGGTCTTACTCCATATTCATTCATCTGGTCTGATGGTCAAACAACACCAATAGCAACAGGATTAGCAACAGGAAATATTACTGTTACTGCTAATGGTAGCGGAGGCTGTAACGACAATACGAGTATCTCTGTTACTGAACCAATGTTAATTAATCCAAACATGGTCTGTAACGCTACCTCAATTGCTGGTGGAAGCGATGGCAGTTCAACTACTGCTGCGGCAGGAGGTGCAGGAGGATACACTTATTTATGGTCAACCGGAGCTACAACTCAAAACATTACAGGAATACCTTCTGGAAACTACATTGTAACTGTTTCCGATGCCAGCTTATGCGCGGTTACGGCTTCTTGTTCGGTAACTGACCCTGGTTGTGCACTTTCTATTACCCCTGCATTTACCAATGTTTTATGCTTTGGAACAAGTACAGGTGATGTAAGCGTTACCGTTACCGGTGGAATTACACCATATACTTATACGTGGAATGTTGCAGGAGCGAATTCTTCTGTTTCAGCATTAAGCGCAGGGGTCTATAACGTAACTGCTACTGGTGCCGGTTCTTGTAGTATTACCGAATCTATTACAGTTAGTCAACCCTCAACAGCTCTTGCAGTAACGGCAACTATCATTACAGATGAAACTTGTGGTGCAGGAGATGGTGAGGCAACAATGATTGCCTCTGGTGGGACTACTGGATACACATTTGAATGGCCTTCTGGTGCGACAACAGCCAATCTATCTGGTCTTGCGGCTGGTGGATATAATGTTACAACAACTGACGGAAATAATTGTACTTCGATAAACGTAGCAACAATTGGTAGTATTGGCGGGCCTAGTGCTACTGTAACAACAATTGGAGCACAATGTAACGGAATGTCTAACGGTTCAGCTACCCTAAATGTCGTTGGTGGAATTTCTCCTTACATATATAATTGGTCAACCTCTGCAGCTACACCTTCCATTATTGGTTTAGCTCAAGGAACATACAATTATACGGTAACTAATAATGATGGCACTTGTGCTTTTACAGAGCGGCTATCGTTAACGAGCCTACTGCCTTAACGGTTACCATGAACTCATCATCTGTTTCCTGTAATGGTCTCTCTGACGGAGACGCAACAGCAGCTACTTCTGGAGGAACTCCCCCATATGTATATGCTTGGTCTGTTGCTGGTGTAACAAGTACTATTTCTGGATTGGCAGCAAATACCTACACGGTAACTGTTACTGATGACAGCTTATGTACATCAACACAATCAGTAACTGTAACTGAACCAACATTAATGTCTTTAACCATAACAGGTGCGGCTGCAAATTGTAACGGATCTTCTGATGGTTCAGCTACAGTTAATACTTCTGGCGGGACTACAGGCTACTCTTATCTATGGTCAACAACAGCCACAACTCAAAGCATCTCTGGAGTACCATCTGGTTCATACTCTGTTACTGTTTATGATGCTAATTTGTGTGAAGATAACCAAAGTATTACCATTACTGAACCATCTGCTATTACAATAAGTTTCGCTACTACCTCTGTAACTTGTAATGGAGGCACAAACGGGACTTCTACTGCATCCGCAGTGGGTGGAACAACAGGTTACACATATACCTGGACTAACGGACAATCTGGTGCTGCTGCAACTGGTTTATTGGCAGGTATAGAAACTGTTACCGTTGAAGATAATTTAAGTTGTACTCAATCTGCTAACGTAACCATAGTTGAACCTTCGGCTATTTCAGTTTCTGCTTCAGTAATTGATGCTGCTTGTGGAAATAGTAATGGAGAAGCTACTATTACCGCAATAGGTGGAGAATCTGGATATACCTACAGTTGGAGTAGTATAGGAACAAATCAAACTGAAACTGGTCTAATTGCTGGGCTCTATTTTGTTACTGTTACCGATGTTAACTCATGTTCGGCAACCGTAACTTTCGCTGTCAATAACCCAAACCCTCTTATTACGGTAACGGCTAATACAACTATTTCTTGTAGTGGTGGAAATGATGGAAACGCAAGTGTAACGGTAAGCGGTGGAACTACTCCCTATGCTTATAATTGGGCTACGTCCCCTGCTGGAGTTTCCCTTTCAACCACCTCATCAGTAAATGGTCTTACCGCTGGTGTATATACGATTTCGGTAGTTGATAACTCACCAGTACCTCCTGGTTTCCCTCAATGTACTCGAACAGAATTTATTACCGTAACCGAACCACCTGTGTTAACAGTTTCGATAACGGAAACCCAGTCTATTTCTTGTTTTGGCGATAGTGATGGTATTCTTTCATCAGGAACAACAGGTGGAACAACTCCATACGGATATTCGTGGAGTAACTCAATAACAACTTCAAATATTTCTGGATTAGGAATTGGAATATATCAAATTAATATTACCGATAATAATGGCTGTACAGCATCTGCCTCGTACACATTAACACAGCCTTTAGAGGTACTTGGTCTTGGTACATTAACCTACTGTAACACCATAGATAATATCATTAATTTGTCCACTACACCTGCATCTGCTGTTTGGAGTTTTCCCGGAGGAGTTTCCTTAACTTCTGCTGGTGTCTTAGATGTTGATGCCTCCACTTGGACGGTTGGTGCTCCGTATCAACTTACCCTTACCGACCCAGCAAGTGGCTGTACTTCTACAACTGAGCTAATCATTAATGGAGCTGATGCTGGAGCTGATCAAACGGTTTGTGAATCAAATACAAGTATGACGTTAGCTACTGCTCAACCTGCTGGAGGAACATGGTCGGGAAATAATTTAACCGATGCTACTAATGGTGATATAGATTTAACAGGTTTGTTAGGGATCAATCAATATGTATATTCGAGTAACGGTTGTCCTGATACTATGAATTTGAATATTACTGCAAATCCTGCTGATCCTATTCTGACCGATGTTACGATATGTATTGGCGAAAGTATATTGTTCTTAACTGACCCACAAGGATCGACTATACATTGGTTTAGTGATTCGCTTTTAACACCAATATCGTTTATCGGTAATGATACTGCTTTTGCTCCTGCTGTTATTCAATATGATACCACGCAAACATATTACGCAATAATGATTGCAAACAATTGCACCAGTTCTGTTGTAATGGTAAATGCAACAATAGGAGATAGCCTTATTGTTTCTATTACTGCAGACCCTACGAGCGGCTCAACGCCTCTTCTTGTGCAGTTTACCAATACTAGTGTTGGCGTTGATGAACATTTAGACTTCTACGATTGGACATTTGGAGACGGAAGCTATTCAACAGAATTTGAACCAACAAATACCTTTACCGAAGTTGGTCAATTTACAACTCAACTCATCGTAACGGATTTCTATAATACCTGTGTCGATTCTGCTTCTGTAACCATAATTACTGATGGCGCTTCTACCTTAATTATACCAGCAGTATTTAGCCCTGATGGAGATGGAATTAACGACATATTTACCATGAAACAAAACAACCTAATTACATTAGATGTAGATATTTATAACAGGTGGGGAGAACACATTTACGGATGGGAAGGTCCAAATGCCGATTGGGACGGAAGAACCTTTACTGGTGAAGAAGCCCCTACGGGAACCTATTTCTTTATCCTAACTGCAACCGGTTTAGACAGTAATGGAAATGAAATTAGCTATGGACCTACCCCTGCGACTGTAACTTTACTGAGAAGCAATACCAGTGGTTCGAAATAACATTTAGCCAATCATAATGAAACCCCTTCCGAAAAACTCTGAAGGGGTTTTTTGTTACCTAACTTTTTTTAAATTCGCCACACTCAAAAAAGCAAGTTATGTATAGCCAATATAAACCATTCATTTCAGAAGAATTAAAGAACATTGAAGATGCGGGTCTTTACAAAAGAGAACGTATAATTACATCTCCACAAGGAGCACAAGTAACTATTGATTCAGGTGACGAAGTAATAATAATGTGTGCCAATAATTATTTAGGTCTTTCTTCCCACCCTAAAGTTATCGAAAGTGCTAAAAAAGCACTGGATTCTCATGGTTATGGTATGTCTTCGGTACGGTTTATCTGCGGTACGCAAGATATTCATAAAACGCTTGAAAAAAAGATTTCTGACTTTTTAGGTATGGAAGACACCATCCTTTATGCCGCTTGTTTCGATGCTAATGGTGGTGTTTTTGAGCCTCTTTTAGGCCCTGAAGATGCAATTATTTCTGATGCATTAAATCATGCCTCTATTATTGATGGTGTTCGCTTGTGTAAAGCCGCTCGTTACCGTTATGCAAATAGCGATATGAAAGATTTAGAAGCTCAACTCATCAAAGCACAAGACCAACGCCATAGGCTCATTGTAACAGATGGTGTTTTCTCTATGGATGGTTTCATTGCCAAACTCGATAAAATCTGCGATTTAGCAGAAAAATACAACGCCATGGTAATGGTTGACGATAGTCATGCAAGTGGATTTATAGGAAAAACTGGGCGTGGTTCACATGAGCACAACAACGTAATGGGACGTGTAGATATTATTACAAGTACATTAGGAAAAGCATTAGGTGGCGCTGTTGGAGGGTTTACATCAGCTAAAAAAGAAATAATTGATATGCTTCGTCAGCGGTCGAGACCATACTTATTTTCTAATTCGTTAGCGCCTTCAATTGTTGGGGCAGCAATAGAAGTTTTCGATTTACTAAGTACCTCCACAGAACTACGCGACACATTAGAATCGAATACAAACTACTTTAAAGAAGGTATTCGAAAGGCAGGGCTTGACATTAAAGAAGGCGACTCCCCTATTGTGCCTATTATGCTGTACGATGCTAAACTCTCACAAGTATTTGCCGATAAATTATTAGAAAAAGGGATTTACGCCATTGGCTTCTTTTACCCTGTTGTACCAAAAGAACAAGCAAGAATTAGAGTTCAAATTTCTGCGGCACACACAAAAGAGCATTTAGACAAAGCCATAAATGCATTTAAAGAAGTTGCGCTTGAGTTAGGGGTAATCTCGTAGAGATAGTTATGAAGTTAAAAAGTTTATCAAGTTGAAAAGTTCTTACGTTCTTCCATTCGCAATTGATTAATTTATAAAATTTGAGAATTATTTCCACTTGTAACTTTCAACTTTTATCTCAATAAAAACTTGCATAACTCACTTGTTTTGTATAAGTTAGCATTCTCAAAATTAAAAAGTAACGTTTTATGAAAACTCAATACCTCAGTAACTCTACACACACATTTCGTGGTGTTTTACTCTTAACTTTTATTGCGTTGATTCCTTTTGCAATAATTGCTCAAAACGGAAATACGAATGGAAATGGAAATTCCAACGCAAATGCTACCAACAAATTACAGCCCACGGGTATGGTTGGTGTGGGTACAACCAGTCCCAGTTCTGAGTTGGAAGTAGTTGGTAAAACCGATTTAAAAGGACCACTAGATGTTTATGGAGAGGTTTCTGTAAAAAACTTAAAAGACACTACGTACGAAATAAACCGATTTTTGGTAATTGACGGCAATGGAAAATTAAAAACACTGGGTTTAGATGAGTTTTTAAAAGGTAAAATAAACACAGGAACAGCACCTATTCCTAGTTCGATAGGAAGTGAACCTATTGGGAATGTTGGAGGACATAAAACTGCTGCTACTTATGGTGGGCTAGCCAAATGGAAATCTGGAGATGGGGTTGTATTTGTCTGCCCAGATATTAATATAGGCATAGGCACATACGACCCTCAATATCCTCTGGATGTTATTGGCGATGCACACATTAGCGGTGAGTTAAAAATAGGTGAAAACTCACTTTATTTAGGCACAAACACTACTGGAGCCGCTGATACATTTAATTATATCTATTCAGACGGTGGTGCATTAAAAATTAACTCCAACGAAGGGCAAACAGGTGGTGTGCAAAACACATTATTAAACCCTAATGGAGGGAGAGTTGGCATTGGTACTGATTCCCCTCAAAATCAATTACACATCAATAACACGGGAGATGCAGTTATCAGATTAACATCTTCTGCTCAAGGCGCAAGTGTTTGTTTAAAAGCAGTGTCTTCTAATGGAGTTAAAGAAGGGCAAATTCAATACAAAGGAAGGTTTTTATTCTACAATAGTGATGCGGGCACTGGGCCAATGGTTATCAATAGTGATGGAAACGTTGGTATAGGAACCTATAAGACTTCAGGATATAGACTTTCTGTTGAAGGTAAAATTAGAGCTAGAGAGGTTCGAGTGAACTCAGATGGATGGGCAGATTATGTGTTCGCTCCTAGCTACAACTTGATGAGCCTCTACGAAGTAGAACAATACATAAAAGAAAATAACCATTTACCCGAAGTTCCCTCTGAAAAAGAAGTAATAGAAAACGGTATAAACCTTGGCGAAATGAATGCGCTTTTACTAAAGAAAATTGAGGAATTAACGCTTTATATGATTGAGCAGGAGAAGAGGATCGAAGCTTTGGAAGAAAAGTAGGAGATGAGACATGTCATTTTAATACCACTTGTTTTTTATGGTCTTTGGTGTTTTTCTCAAGACGACCAAGATATATTACATTCGAGCATTTATATTGAGGCCTTAGGTCAAAGTAGTGTTGCGACTATTAATTATGAGCAAGGGCTTTTAAGGAAAAACAAAACTACTCTTTATGCGAGGATTGGAATAGGACCGAATCTATCTGGCTACTCATTAGATATCCCTATTTCTATTGGGGGTTCGTATAAAGAAAAAAGGCACGAAGTTTTTTTAACATTAGGCTTCTTAAACATGGTCAGTTTGAGTCCTTATCCTGAAGCCTTGGAAGATAGAAAAAAGCTAAGAGGTAAAACTAATTATTCAGGTGTATATCGAGAACCAGTATATAGTATTCTAAACGTAAGCGCTGAATATCGGTTTTATTACTCTAAAAGAGGGTTTTTCGGGTTTGTTTTCTCAGCATATTTCTTTTCTTCAAGAGCAATATTTTATGCAGAAAGAAAAATTGATTTTATCCCATGGGGAGGAATAAAGGCTGGATTTAAATTTAAATAAAATGAAGAAATTAGTATTAATTATTTTTTTTATACCGCTCCTCACCATGGTAACATCTAGTCAAGAACTAGTGCGAAATGGCAGTTTTGAACAAAACACAAAATCTGGGTCGTGTGGAGCTACAGCTCTATCGTGTCAAAAGATACATTCTACTCTGCAAAATACGAAACAAAGAGTAGATAGTATTCGTCAATCTCACAATTACATTCAGCGGAATCTTTATACAGAAATTCTTGGGACAGGGCTTTATCTTTCGTTAAATCTTGAATATAAAATTGCTGGGAGATCTAATTATACATTGTTGTATCACATAGGGCTGGGCCCACAAGACGATATTTTTGCGTCTTTTTACAGTAAATCTTTTCCCACTTCTTTCTTTATCCCTTCATATATTAAATATTTATACGGTAGCGGAAAACATAAATTAGAAATTGGAATTGGGACCGTTAATATTGTGAATCGATTACCTAGCAACTATAAATTAGCGGATGTTAAAGAATATTATAATGGATCTGAACAACCTGATTATAGTGTTCCTTTATCTGCTTTAGTAATTCCAATTATAGGTTATCGGTTCGTAAATAGTAAAAATATGTTTTTTGGAATAGCGTTTACTCCTATTATATCTAGTGATAGAGGACTGTATAAGGGCTACATAACATTTATACCTTGGGGGGGGATAAAGTTTGGCTATTCATTTATTAAAACACGACCAAAATGAGTTTTAAATACTATAACCTAATTATTAGTATTAGTCTGTGCTGCTGTATATCAATCTGCCGATCTCAAGAATTGGTTAGAAATGGTAGTTTTGAGGACAACACACTAATTGGGTCGTCCTCCACGACAAGCGGCAGCACAATAAATTGGACCAATTGTAGCGAATCAAGCCAAAATTCGCCTACCCCAACTAATACCCAAGGTCCCGACAACAAATCCCAGCAAGATTTATTGGATTATTGGAATAATGTAGATTTTTGGACAGTTCCAGACAAAAAAACAATATGTGAACTCACATATGCAGGCGTGGGTTCACCAGATGTTAGATGTTCCTCTTCTATTCAAGCTCATACGGGAAGTTGGTTTGGATATACATCTGGCACTGAAACGATTACTCAAGAATTAAGCAGTTCTGTTCAGATTGGAAGATATTACCAAGTTGATTATTACACCACAGCAGATAAGCATGATAAAATTGGACTGAAATTTTATAAAGAAAAGCCTAGACAATGTGGCAGTAATCAACCTTCGGAACCTAATAGCTTAATAGTTCCAGTTATTAACTCTAATATTATTGATGAAGTCGATGGGTGGAAGCATATAAAAAAGGTTATTAAGGCAGATAAAAATTACAGTTGGATTGCGATTAGTCATTTCGTTGGATCTGGCCAAAATGCTAATTTTGATGATATTTCGGTTATCGATTTAGGTTGTTGCCCTAATTCTTGGGAATATACGAATACAACGGATTTACCTTCTAACACTCAAGTTATAAATAAGATTACCGCAGGCAACCTTGGTAATAGAGGTGACACAAAAGTATTAAGTGGTCAAGATGTTACTTTTAGCGCAGGGAATTCCATTATTCTAACTGAAGGTTTTGTTGTTGAATCAGGAGGCACATTTACTGCTCAAATTGAAGCATGCAACGGGGCGAATAATTCCAGTGCAGAGTCAATTATTTTAGAGCATTTCCCTAGTTTTGTTAGCCCTAATAATAATGGCATAAGTGATGAAATATGCATAGTATCATATAATGCAACGGAATACCATTTCGTTGCTTATTCACCTAACACGAACGTAAAGCTTTTCGAATCATCGGGGGAAGTGAATTCAAATTATGAATGCGTTTGGAATGGTGAGTGTAATAATTGTATAAATCAATCATACGTAGATATTGGGTATTACGCTACCGTTCTTATATTAACAAATTGTGATGATGAATTAGGAACAGGTCAAACTATCTTCGTCTCAGAAAATGGAGACGAATATAACAAAATGGCGATTACGCCACCTAGTCCAAATGAAATTATCAGTAATGAACTTACAGAAGACCCACCACTTGAAAGCTTCAGCAAAGAATTACAATTTTTAAACATTATGCCTAATCCCGCAAAAGATGGTCGATTTAAATTATCGTTCAGTTCTAACAGTATGAAAAATATCAACGTTTATAATAATTTAGGCAAACTTGTCTATAGCATGAGTATAGATGGTTCATTTTTAGAGATTGACCTAAGCAGGTTCTCAAGGGGTGTTTATCATATTACAATACTTGAAGGAACGGCATACTATAACGAAAGGCTTGTTTATGAATACTAAATTGTTGTTAATAATTAGCAGTTTCTCTATCTTTTCTAGTTGCATTAAATGCAAAGATTGCTACATCGTGGAAAAAGACAATAGCGGCACTGTTGTAGGAGAATATGATGTTGGTAAAAAGTGTGGTAAAGATTTAGAGCGTTACGATGACGTAGAGCTAGAAGCTTCTGATGGTTCTGCTCATTCTTACTGCAACTAACTTAATGATTAGTGTCTTATCTAAGATTGGCTTAAAAAAGGAAGTCGAATTGTTAAAGTTAGCAATTAAATGATGTTGGGAGTCATCCGAAACCTGTTACATACATTAGTCATTTTATTTATTCAAGATATTAGTGTGGCGCATGCCCAGTTTTCGGATACTATCAAAAAAGTTAACCCCAATAATATTGATATAGGTATTGGAATTACGTTCTCTACAGATTTATCGTATTCGCGTAAAATTAAAACAATGCCATCTGCTATGCTATCGATTCCTTTACGCAGTAAATTAAGGCTAAATGGTGGTAAGCATCCTACGAACCCCGTCCCACATTCTCTTTTGAAAGCCTTAATTTTGTGATTTGTTTTTTTTCTCGGGATCAAAATTCTGTGGGAGCAAATCATCTAACTGGCTAGTTTTGGTATCTGCAAT
>JAESTK010000225.1 GCA_016763645.1 Flavobacteriales bacterium | reverse complement strand
TTATGTATGGAACTATTTGCACACTGCTTATTGTTTCTTTAGGGGTTAAGTTTATGTTTAAATATCGACACGACCGCTACCAGTTATTGAGAACGAGTGCTGTAATTATTTCTCAATTATTTTTGGCATACTTAATTCCTGAAATTCTAGAGGGTTTTACAGATCCTAACCACTATTTTGCAAAAGACGTTAAGAATGTTTGGCCCTTAAATTATTACTTTTTCGAAGGGTGGCACATGGATAGTATGTTGGTTCATGGTGGAAATTTGGGTATGTTTTATTTTGTAATGGGGTTATTTATGTTTTTGATATTTACACCAATCATCACCTATTATGTCGGTAAACGGTGGTACTGCAGTTGGATTTGTGGTTGCGGTGGTTTAGCAGAAACCGCAGGCGATTCTTTCCGTCATTTATCTTCCAAAAAAGTCTCCGTTTGGAAACTAGAACGCTGGATGATGCACACGGTAATGGTCTTCATATTTGTCGTTACAGCGATAACACTTTATGGCTATTTTTTTGAGGTTAGTGAGTTTTTAGGGTTGAGTATCTACACTTATTTTCAGCAACCATATGGCTTTTTAATTGGGGCATCATTTTCAGGAGTTATAGGCGTTGGGTTTTATCCGTTATTAGGCAACAGAGTTTGGTGTCGGTTTGGTTGCCCAATGGCAGGATATATGGGGATTATTCAGCGGTTTAAATCTAAATTTAGAATTACAACCAATGGAGCGCAATGCATTTCATGTGGCAACTGTTCAACTAGTTGCGAACAAGGTATTGATGTACGTTGGTATGCACAAAGAGGACAAAACATTGTAAGATCCTCTTGTGTTGGATGCGGTATCTGTTCTTCGGTTTGCCCTAGAGGTGTTTTGAAATTAGAAAACGGACCAGAAGAAGGCCGAATTAACGACAACCCAATTTTAATTGGAGATAACAATGTTGTATTAAAGAACTAATGCCAAAAGTCGCTTTCATATTAGTAATACTCATTGCAAGTTGTGTAGAAATTCATGCAGAACATATAACTGAAATAGATACTAATTATGACCGAAATGGAAACATTGAGGAGATTGGAGAATACGTTGACGGAAAGAAAACAGGCTATTGGAAAACATATTCAAACGGAGAATTGGTAAGTGTTTTCGACTACAAAGATGGCATGAAAGACGGGTATTTTGAGCAATATGAAAGCAATCAAGTTGTTTGTTTTGGCTGCTACCTTAAAGGAAAAAAATCAGGATATTGGAAGACTTACGATAACGAAAAACTAACATCTATTGGGCAATATGAAAACGGAAAAAAAACAGGATATTGGGAAGAATTGTACGTAAATGGGCAAGTGTCGAGTAAAGGAAATTATATAAATGGGCTTGAAGACCACTATTGGAGATACTATAACGAAGCATCTCAAATAGTATCAGAAGGAGATTATTTTAATGGGCGACTTCATGGTTATTGGAGATATTATTCAGCAGGGGTACTGATTGAAGAAGGCGGATACAATAACAATAGAAAAGAAGGATATTGGAGGGTTTATAATGAAAAAGGGAACCTTGTGGAGGTGATGGATTATGATTGAAGGAAAAATTATAGACGTTATCATTCCGGCATATAATGAAGAAAATTCGATACCATTAGTTTTGAACGATATTCCAGATTTCGTGAGGAGTGTTGTGGTAGTAAATAACAACTCTACCGACAACACAGCAACAGTGGCGTTAGAGAACGGAGCAGTCGTGCTGTTAGAAGAACGGCAAGGTTATGGAAGTGCTTGTTTAAAAGGTATTGAATACCTCAAGGACAAAGAAAATAAGCCCGATATAGTTGTCTTTTTAGATGCCGATTATTCCGATTATCCTACAGAAATGGAAAAGATAATTGCCCCTATTTTAAGAGAAGATATGGATATGGTAATTGGTTCGCGCGCTCTTGGCGATAAAGAAGATGGCTCGATGTTGCCGCAGCAAATCGTTGGAAACAAGATTGCCACGATATTAATGAAACTTATTTACGGGGTTAAGTTTACCGATTTAGGGCCATTTAGAGCAATAAAATTTAACAAACTATTAGAAATCGATATGCGCGATAAAGATTACGGTTGGACTGTTGAAATGCAAATAAAAGCCGTAAAAAATAAGCTAACTTATTGCGAAGTTCCGGTAAGCTATCGTAAAAGAGTGGGCGCTTCAAAAATAGCAGGAACATTTAAGGGAACAGTCATGGCAGGGTATAAAATCATTTTCACTTTATTTAAATACGCATAAATGGAATTGGTTTATTTCATAATGATTGGGGTTTACGGAGTGTTTATACTGTTCATTTTCTTGTATTCTTTAATGCAAGCGAACTTGGTTTTTAACTATTGGAGATCGAAGAAAGAGGAAAGGTTAGAGGTAAAAGGTCAAAGTGAAAAGTTACAAGAGGAAAGTGAAGAAAATGAGTCTTTCAACTTCCAACTTTCAACTTTCAACTACCCTCAGGTTACCATTCAATTACCTATTTTTAATGAGCGGTATGTTGTTGAGCGCCTTATCGATTGTATTATGGAATTCGATTATCCAAAAGATAAACTCGAAATCCAAGTTTTAGATGACTCTACAGACGATACTGCTGAAATTATTGCCAATAAAGTTGCCGAAGTAAAAGTAAAAGGATTTGACATTGTTCACATCACCAGAACGAATCGGCAAGGTTATAAAGCTGGCGCATTGGCGGAAGCTACGCCAATAGCCAAAGGTGAGTTTATCGCAATTTTTGATGCAGATTTTCTCCCGAAAAGAGATTTTTTAAAACAGACAATTCCTCATTTTCAAAATAAAAAAGTTGGTGTGGTTCAAACCAAATGGGAGCATCTAAACACAGGATATTCTATGTTAACTTCGTTACAGGCTTTTGGTTTAGATGCACATTTTACGGTAGAGCAAAGAGGAAGAAATTCGGCAAATCATTTCATTAACTTTAACGGAACGGCAGGAGTTTGGCGAAAAACTTGCATTGCCGATGCAGGTGGTTGGGAATCGGATACACTCACCGAAGATTTAGATTTAAGCTATCGAGCACAACTAAAAGGATGGAAGTTTAAGTATCTTGAAAATGTTGAATCTCCAGCAGAACTCCCTGCGACTATGAACGCGTTAAAAACGCAACAATTTCGTTGGACGAAGGGAGCAGCAGAGTGTACACGTAAAAATTTGGTTCGCGTTCTGCAATCTTCGGGCGTTAAAACCTCCACGAAATTACACGCGATATTTCATCTAATGAATAGCTTTTTGTTTGTCTGTATTCTTTGCTTATCGGTGCTAAGTGTTCCTATGTTGGTAGCAAAAAACAACTTACCAAACCATCAATATCTCTTTGAGTTTGGATCATTGTTTTTAGTAAGTTTATTAATCTTGTCTCTGTTTTATTGGGTATCGTACAATACCAAGTTTAAAAATAAATTAATCTCATTGTTGTTTTTTGCAATCAAATTCCCGCTATTTTTAGCTGTATCAATGGGACTTTCGTTACATAACTCAATAGCAGTAATGGAAGGTTATATGGGAAAAAAATCGCCATTTGTTAGAACACCAAAATTTAACATTACAGCCAATGATGACAAATGGAGGGGAAACAAATATATTACCAATGCAATTAACCCATTAACAATGGTAGAGGGGGGACTTATTTTATATTTTTTATACGGAATATTTCTTTCATTTCGTTATGGGGATTATGGTTTAATGCCTTTTTATGTTATGCTTACATTGGGGTATAGCATCGTGTTTTATTACTCGATTTATCACTCATTAAACATGCTTAGAAATAGAAAAAAAGTTAACTCGACTCAACAACTCATAACATACAATACATAATTACGAGAAATGTCATATTTAGAAACAACAAAAGATGTACATCGAAAAGCTGCACTTACACCAGATGTAGGCCTATGTTGTACCACAACACCAGTTTGGCAGTTGCCAGAATTAAATATGCCAAGCATTATGTTAGAAATGAATTATGGCTGTGGTAGTACAGTCCATCCACGAGATTTAGTCAATAATCCGAAAATTTTGTACGTTGGCGTGGGGGGCGGTATGGAGTTGCTGCAGTTTGCTTATTTCTCTCGTCAAAAAGGAGGGGTTATTGGTGTTGATGTGGTTGATGAAATGTTGGAAGCAAGTCGTAAAAACTTTGTAGAGGCCGAAGAAAAAAACTCGTGGTTTAAATCTGAGTTTGTTGACTTAAAAAAAGGAGATGCATTAAATCTTCCAGTAGAGGATGAGTCTATTGACGTTGCTGCGCAAAACTGTTTGTTCAATATTTTTGAGGTACAAGATTTAAAAAAAGCACTTCAAGAAATGTATCGAGTGTTAAAGCCTAATGGTCGGTTAGTATTATCTGACCCGACATGTGAAGATGTTATGCCAGAAAATTTAAAAGCTGACGAACGTTTAAGGGCACTTTGTTTGAGTGGTGCTTTACCACTTAAAGAATACATCAAAATGATAACCGATGTAGGCTTTGGAACAGTAGAAATCCGTGCCAAACGGCCTTACAGAATTTTGGATACAGAGCACTACGATACCAATAAAAATATCTTTATCGAAAGTGTTGAGGTCTGTGCAATTAAAGACCCAATGCCAGCCGATGGTCCATGTGTGTTTACAGGAAAAACGGCAATTTATTTTGGTAGTGAAGATAGCTTCGATGACAATAAAGGACATTTTTTGTCTCAAAATCAGCCAATAGCAATATGCGATAAAACGGCAGGAGATTTGGATAGTTTAGGGAGAAAAGATATCTTTATATCCGAATCAACTTATTTTTACGATGGCGGTGGCTGTTGTTAGTTAATAAATCCGTTCATCTTTAAACACCAAACACCAAACACCAAACACCAAACACCAAACACCAAACACCAAACACCAAACACCAAACACCAAACACC
>JAESTK010000012.1 GCA_016763645.1 Flavobacteriales bacterium | reverse complement strand
TAATGCATTATCTGCCGGAACCCATTGTACTACAATAACGGATGGTAATGGCTGTGTAGCATCATCTTGTGGGACAATTACTGATCCAACTTGTGCTATTACACTAGCCGATTCTTCAACAGACGAAATTTGTGTGGGCTCAAATGGTACCGCAACTACATCTCCCAGTGGTGGTTCAACACCGTACGTTTACAATTGGAGTGCTTCTACCGGATTTCAATCAACTTCATCAGGAACAGCAACTGCATTAGCTGCTGCATCTTATGACGTAACTGTTACCGGTGCTGCATTGTGTACACAAACTACTACAATTGTAGTCAGTAACAACCCTGGAGCGTTTACTACCTCAAACGTATGTAACGGTACTTCTTCGGCAGGTGCTTCTGACGGTAGTTCAACAACAACTCCTTCTGGCGGAACTACCCCATACACTTATGCTTGGTCTCCTGCTCCGGCAACCGGACAAAATACCGCAACTGCTACAGGGCTTCCTGCTAACTCTTATACTGTTACTGTTACTGATAGCAACGGTTGTGTTGCCTCTGATAACTGTGTGGTTAACGATCCAGGTTGCGCTACTACAATAACTCCATCATCAACACCTGAAACTTGTACCGCTTCAGATGGTACGGCTACAGCCACTCCTACAGGCGGAACAACTCCTTATTCATATAATTGGGCTGCTTCTGCGGGAGCACAATCCATTTCGTCACCAACCGCCACAGGATTAGCTGCAGGCTCTTATGCTGTAACAGTTACAGATGCCGCAGCTTGTCCACAAACTGATTTAATTGTTGTTAGCAACAATCCTGGCTCATTTACTACCTCTAATACTTGTAGTAATCCAACAACTGTTGGAGGTAATGATGGTAGTTCTACAACTACTCCATCTGGGGGAGTTACACCATACAATTATGCGTGGTCGCCTGCTCCGGCTACGGGACAAAACACAGGAACTGCAACGGGGCTTTCTGCTGGTTCCTATACCGTAACGGTAACTGATGGTAATGGTTGTATTGCTTCCGATATTTGCGCTGTTAACGATCCCGGTTGTGCCACAACAATGACTTCATCTTCCACTGCAGAAACTTGTACAGCTTCAGATGGAACAGCTACCGCTACTTCTACAGGAGGAACAACACCTTACTCATACAATTGGGCCGCTTCTGCTGGTGCGCAATCAACTTCATCACCGACAGCCACAGGATTGGCTGCTGGCTCGTACTCTGTAACGGTAACAGATGCCGCAGCTTGTACCCAAACCGATGTAATTGTTATTGGTAATAATCCTGGTTCATTCACCGTCTCTAACTCTTGCAGTAATGCCATAACTGTTGGTGGTTCGGATGGTAGTTCAACAACTACCCCGTCTGGTGGCGTAACACCTTATTCATATTCTTGGTCGCCTGCTCCGGCTATGGGACAAAACACTGGAACTGCAACGGGGCTTTCTGCCGGAACGTATTCTGTAACTGTAACTGACGGCAGTGGTTGTATCGCATCTGATAACTGTTCGATAAGTGACCCTGTTTGCGCTATTACTTTAACGAATTCTTCAACAGATGAAATTTGTACCGGTTCAAATGGAGTTGCTACAACTGTTCCTGCTGGTGGTTCAATACCGTACGTTTATAATTGGAGCGCCTCAGCTGGTACTCAATCAACATCATCAGGTACAGCTACTGCATTGGCTTCAGCTTCGTATTCTGTTACGGTTACTGATGCTGCCTTATGTTCACAGGTTGCATCTATTACAGTTAGTAACAATTCTGGTGCTCTTGTCGCAAATGTTTCCTGTACTGGAACGTCAAGCGTGGGTGGTAATGACGGCACTGCCATAGCAACTTCGACTGGAGGTTTCAGTTCCTATTCTTATATGTGGAACAATGGACAAATTACGCAAAACGCGACAGGATTATCCGCAGGAAATCACTGTGTAACAATAACTGATGCTAATGGTTGCATGTCATCTTCTTGTTGCTCAATTACTGACCCAAGTTGCTCGCTTTCAATAACATCTAACAGTACCGATGTATTGTGTAATAGCGATTGCAATGGTACAGGAATAGCAACCCCAACTGGTGGCGTAACGCCCTATGCTTATACTTGGAGCGTTCTTGCTGGAGCTCAATCGACTTCTTTAGGAATAGCTACCGCCTTGTGTCCAGACACATATGGCGTTACCGCAACAGATAATGTTGGTTGTGCTATTTCATCTTCTATAGCCATTGGCGAGCCTTCTATTTTATTGGTTAGCTATATCAAGACCGATGAGTCTTGTGGTTCTGCGGACGGTACTGCCACTTTAAATGTGTCGGGTGGAACTTCTCCATATTCTTATAGTTGGCCTTCTGGTAATACTGCAAATCCTGAAACCAGTTTATCAATCGGTTCGTATACTGCAACCGCTACTGATAATAACGGATGCTCTGAAATGGTATCAGTTGTAATTGATGATATTAGTACACTTACAGCATCAATATCTCCGGACAAAACAATCTGTCAAGGACAATCAACTTCAGTTACTGCCAGCGGTGGGACTTCTTATTTGTGGTCAACAGGAGAAACAACACCTTCGATAAATGTCACTGTATCTGGGTCGTACATTTGTACTGTAAGTGCGGGAGGTCCTTGTGTTGATATTGTATCATCATCTGTTACTGTTAATCCTGTTCCAAATCCTACTATTTCTGCTTCTGCAGATTCTATATGCCCTGGAGAAGCTGTTACACTTACAGCTTCAGGAGCTCAAAATTATACCTGGCAACCTACTCTTCAGACTGGGTCTCCAGCTGTAGTTTATCCAATGCCAGGCTCGGCAACATATTCTGTAATTGGAGAAAGTGATGGTTGTAGTGGAACCTCGACCGATGTCGAAATATTCTTCTATAGTCCACTTCCCGTTGCTGTTGCCGGAGCTAACGTAACTAACATTCCAGTTGGAGGAACAGTTACTTTTGACGGATCAGGTTCTGTTGGAGATTTATTTAGTTGGGATTTTAATGGTAATGGTTCTACTAACACAACAACACTTACAGGTGGTGCATTTACATATAACACTATGGGAATATATAGTGCGGTACTGAAAGCTGAAATTAAAGGCGCTCTTTGTTCTGTTACTGACACCATTAAAATTTACGTTGGCGATGTAGCTATTACTGAAATTGGTTTAGGTAATTCGTTGACTTTATATCCAAACCCGACTTCAGGAAAATTAACCATAGAATTCAATTTACTGAAATCTGATAATGTTGTTATTGATGTTTATAATTCAATTGGTGAATTGATTTTAAGCAGACAACTATCTAACGTTATAAAGGAAAATTATGAAATCGACCTCAATAATAACGCTAGAGGAGTTTATTTAGTTAGTGTTAGGACTAGTGATGATATAGTAATTCGAAAAGTTACCTTAGTAAAATAACCAGAGGGCTATACACCCTCCTTTTATCTTTCAAACTTATATGAAAAAAATAGCGCTGTTAATTTTAATAACGACCTTTGGTTGCTTAAGCTACGCTCAAGTAACCCAATTAAAGAGATGTTCGACCTATGAAAAAATGGAAGAACTTCGTGCTCAAGACCCCGAAGCTTTTGACGTTAAAAAATCTGAACAAGAACAAATTTTACAAGACTGGATTAAAACCGAATATCCGAATTGGGTTGTGCAGCGAGGAGGAAATGTAATTACAATTCCTGTTGTTGTTCATATTTGGGATAGCACCTCTACTGTGCCTGACGCTAGGGTATATGAGCAAATAATAACACTCAACGAAGATTTTAGAAAAGTAAACGCAGATACTTTGAGTGGCGACACCTCTAGTATTCCAGAAATCTTTGATGTAGTCCGGGCAGATACAGAAATACAGTTCTGTTTAGCCTCTACCGATCCGAATGGTAATCCAACTACTGGAATTATTCGACAAACTGTGGGCGGCTCACCAGGTGGTAGTGAAATGTGGGATTATGAATCTTACCTTAATATTTTTGTTTATGACCTTGGTGGATTTGCGCTTGGATTTACGCAATTAGCTAGCGGAAATCCGAACTATGCAGTCCACATAGATCCAAATTATTTTGGGAACACAAGTGATTTTACTTATAACTTAGGAAGAACAGCAACGCATGAAGTTGGTCATTGGTTGGATTTGAATCATATATGGGGAGATAATAACTGTGGTAACGACCAAGTTTCAGACACTCCAACTCAAGAACAATCAAACTATAGCTGCCCTTCTCACCCAAATATTACATGTAGTAATGATGGAGATATGTTTATGAACTACATGGACTATACTGACGATGACTGTATGAATATGTTAACTGAAGGGCAAAAAGTTCGAATGATTGCCGCAATTAATAATTACCGTCCAGGTTTATTATCATCAAGTGGCTGTTCTGGTTCTAGAGTTGATGCAGCATTTAGCGCATCAAATACCTATGTTTTCGAAGGTTCTTCTACAAATTTCATAGATGAATCTATTGGCATTGGTTCAAACTGGAATTACAGATGGGAATTTAATGGAGGTAACCCTTCAACCTCTACAGATCAGAATCCAACTAATATTACCTACGACAATGTAGGACACTACACTGTCGTTCTATATATCGACTCTGCTGAAGTTAGCGATGTTGAAGTGCATAGCTACGAAATATTTGTCTATGATGAAAACACAGGTGTAGAGAGTGATATAATGAAAGTCGATTTCACAGTTTTTCCAAACCCTAGTAGCGGAAAGTTTACGGTAACTTTGGATGAGGGAAACTCAGAAATTATTATTTCCGACATAACTGGAAAAGTAATTCTTAATAAAATTATCACATCACAAAATGTTATTGATATAGACTTAACTAACGAATCGAATGGGAGTTATTTCGTGCATATTAAAACTGACAATTACACTTCCGTTAAAAAAATTCAGCTAATCAAATAATCGCGACATTATGAAAAAATTAATCCTTACAATTTGTAGTGCCATTTTTGTTTTATCAATTTCTGCACAAAATCGAACTTACAATAACATTGTACAAAGTACACCGACAGAAAGATGTAACACAACTCAAGTCATGGAAGAACTTCGCGCTCAAGACTCTACTGCTTTTGACGCAAATAAAATTCAACAAGAACAAATTTTACAAGATTGGATAGCAAATAACTATGCTGCTTTTTCTGCGCAACGTGCAGTTATAACTATTCCTGTAGTTGTACAAATATGGGAGAACACTTCAACCGTATCGGACAATAATGTTTACGAGCAATTACAAACCCTTAACGAAGATTTTAGACGTTTAAATGCAGATGCAAGTAACACTCCTTCTATTTTTTCTGCAGTAGCTGCCGATTGCGAAATAGAATTCTGTCTTGCAAATGTTGACCCTAACGGCAACGCTACAACAGGAATTATCCGTCAAACTGTTGGAGGTTCTCCTAGCGGAAGCGAGTTATGGGACGCAACCAAGTACCTTAATTTATTTGTATATGGAATTGGTGGAGGAACTTTAGGGTTTACTCAATTAGCAAGCGGAAATGCAAATTATGCCGTGCACATTGGTACTGGTTATTTTGGTAAAACTGGTGCTTCAGCTCCATATAATTTAGGAAGAACAGCAACTCATGAGGTTGGTCACTGGTTAAATTTAGAACACATGTGGGGTTCTGGCTCATGTGGTAATGACTTTGTTTCAGATACTCCACCACAAGCTGGAGACGGAATGATAACCCCTGGGTCAAATTCAGGATGTAAATCTCATCCACACCAAGCCAATAGTTGTACCGGCAACCCTGATGGAGAAATGTTCATGAATTACATGGATTATGTGAACGATAATTGTATGAATATGTTTTCTTCTGGGCAAAAAACAAGAATGATTTCTGCAATAAACGTGTACCGCCCTGGGTTATTAAGTTCTTCTGCAACAAATTGTACTACCATTTTGGCGGCTGATTTTTCAGCAAATCAAACTACGGTATCGCTCGGAAGTTCTGTTAATTTCACTGATCTTTCAACTGGTGGTGCAGCTACCTGGGCTTGGGCATTTACAGGAGGTACCCCTGCTTCATCTACCACTCAAAATCCAACTGGAATAATTTATAATACAGTAGGTTGTTACGAAGTTCAACTAGATATTACAGACGGTTCAACTGGCTCTGATAACCAAACCAAAACCTGTTATATCAATGTAGTTGCTGGAGGAGCTTGTGATACTTTAGCATATCCTCTTATTGGTACTGAATTCTTGTATACAACAGCAGGCTCAAGCACATGTGGTACAGGTGGGTATATTGCAGGCACTAATGCTTATTGCGATGACGCCAAAGCTAACTACTTTGACAATTACGCCCCTTACACCGAAATTACGGGAGTAGAAATAAAATTTGGAAAAGCAAATGGTACAGGAAATGTAGTTGTTAATGTATGGGACAATAGTGGCGCTTCTGGAGCGCCAGGAACAATTATTGGTACTCAGACAATATCGATGAGCTCAGTCATCACCGATATTGGTACTGGTGCTACTACCAGTATTTCATTTGGTACAGCGATAGCTATTACAGGTAATTTTTATGTAGGAGTAGAAATCCCGAGTGGTGGTTCCGATACGCTAGCATTATATAGTAATACAAGTGGTGACACAAATCCTGGTATTGGATGGGAATTATGGAGTGACGGTAATTGGTATGATATGACAACTTCCTGGGGTGGTTTTGATGTTGCCTTAGCTATTCATCCAGTAGTTTGTTCAAGTGGGGGAACACCCACATTAGCAGCAGATTTTAATGCTAGCCAAGTTAATATTACAACAGGTGGTTCAGTAGATTTTACAGATCTTTCTACTGGTGGAGCTACAACATGGGCATGGACATTTACGAGTGCTGCTACAACCTCATCTACCAATCAAAACCCAACGGGTATTGTGTACAATACTGCCGGGTGTTATGAAGTACAACTTGATATTACCGATGGTGCAACTGGTTCTGATAACGAAACAAAAACGTGTTATATCAACGTTACCGCACCCGTAACTGGGTGCGATACATTGAATTTTCCACTTGTAGGGACAGTATCTATCGGCACCACGAATGACGTATCTACCTGCGGAACTGGTGGTTATGTTTCTGGAAATAATGCATATTGCGATTTAGCAAAAGCAGATTTTTTCGATAATTATTCTCCAATGATGAAATTACAGGAGTATTAATTCAATTCGCTTATGGATATGGATCTTCTAATATTAATGTAAATATTTGGGATAATTCTGGGGCCAGTGGTTCTCCTGGTTCAGTGATTGCTACCGAAGTAATTTCTATGACTTCTATTATTTCAGATGTTAATGCTGGCTTAACTACAGAAATTACTTTTTCAACTCCTGTTTCAATTACAGGTAATTTTTATGTAGGAGTAGACCTACCTACAACAGGTCCATCAGATACTTTAGTAGTCGTAGCTAATACAGATGGTGACGTTTCTCCTGGTATTGCTTGGGAGAAATTTGGTGACGCATCGTGGCATGCCTATTCAGAATCTGGAGTTAGTTGGGGAATGAATATTGGACATGCTATTCACCCAATAGTATGTGCTGCAAGTACAGGTGCGCCACTATCAGCTACAATTTCTTCAACACCTGAAAATTGTGGAGATGCTGACGGAACAGCAAGTGTTACAGCATCTGATGGTTCTGGATCTTATTCCTATATATGGAGTAATGGAAGCTCTTCTTCTTCAATTAATGGTCTTACTGCAGGTAACTACTCTGTAACTGTAAATGATGGTTCTACAACGGTTTCTAAAACAGTTACAGTAGATTCAAACAATACTATAATTGCTGCAACTACCTCATCCATAGATGAAGACTGTGGTCAAAGTAACGGATCTGCTTCGGTTACTGCAACTGACGTTTCAGGAACTGCATCATATTTGTGGAACACAGGGGAAACTACATCGTCAATTTCTGGAATCACTTCTGGGACATACCAAGTTACAATAACCGAAAGTGGTACTGGTTGCTCAATTATTGAATCTGTTCAAGTTGGTAGCTCAGGAGGGTTTTCAACTACACTTTCTTCATCTGACATTAACTGTTTTGGTGGGTCCAACGGAACTGCAGCCGTAACACCTAACGGAGCAACTGGTACGGTAACTTATATATGGAGCAATGGTGCTGTAACAAGTCAAATTACTGGTTTAACAAGTGGCTCATATTCATACACCGCTACAGATGGAGCATCTTGCACTTATTCTGGTTCTACGAATATTTCTCAACCTTCATCCCCACTAGCCACTTCATCTTCATCTACTGATGCTTCGTGTAGTGACGATGGTTCTGCAAGTGTTACCGCTAGTGGAGGTACACCTACCTATGCTTACTTATGGAATAATGGAACAAGTAATTCAAGTCTTACTAATGTAGCTACTGGAAACTATACATGTACTATTACCGATACCAATGGATGCTCATCTGTTGAATCTGTTTCTGTAGGCTCAAGTGCTGTTCCTATAAATACAACAGTAACAACTACTAATGAAGATTGCGGACAAAACAATGGAACAGCTACCATGTCAGCTTCAGGAGGAAGTGGTGGATTTACCTACTTATGGTCTAATGGGCAAACCGCTTCAATATCAGTAAATATGGGCTCTGGAACATACACATGTACAGTGACTGATGGTGTGGGGTGCAGTACAATCGTTGGAGTAACCGTAAACAATAATAGCGGTTTTTCTGCATCTATGTCAACAACCGACTTAAGCTGTAATGGAGATGTTAATGGGGTTGCTATTGCATCTGGAAATGGTGGCACAACTCCGTATAGTTACGATTGGGAAAACGGGGCTTCTACATCTGCAATAACAGATTTAGGAGGCGGATCTATCTCGGTTACTGTTAGCGATGCGACAGGATGTCCATTTGTTGTTGTAGGAACAATTAACGAACCTCAAGCAATAACTATAACCGGAAATGTTTCTGATGCTATTAATTTTGGTTCGTCTACCGGATCGATTATCGTTGTTGCAACTGGTGGAACTAGCTCATTCACATACTCATGGAGTGATGGTCAATCGGGAGGCAATGCCTCTAGTTTAGCTACAGGAAATTACACAGTTACCGCTACTGACGTAAACGGATGTAGTGATACTGCTACTTTTTTTGTAGATCAACCACTAGGAATATTTAGAATACAACACGATTTGACTCTTGTTATTTATCCAAATCCAACAACAGGAATTTTAAACATAAGTATCGAGTCTAACAAGTCTGATAAGCTTGCTATTAACGTGCTAAATGCAATGGGACAAATTGTATGGTCAGATAACGTATCCATGTTGTCAGGAAAAAACATTTACACAGTTGACTTAGCAAATAACTCAACAGGGGTGTATTTTATTACCATAATTGGTAACGATATTAATACCACTAAAAGAGTTATTTTGAAATAAATAATTTACCTATCAAAAATTTAAGGGGTTGAAGTTCAACTCCTTTTTTTTTGCCCGACAGTTGAGTACATTTGCATCAAATTATTCACATGAGTAAAGAATCTATAGAAC
>JAESTK010000032.1 GCA_016763645.1 Flavobacteriales bacterium | reverse complement strand
CGAATATATTTCTCCAAAAGGTGTAGAAGAAGCAGGAGCTATTCAGTTCGAAATTAAAGCTGATGTCCAATTAAAAGATAGCACATTTATTCGCGCAGGATATAGTGCAAATGCTGATATAGTGTTGGGTAAAAGAGAAAACGTGCTAGCAATTCGAGAGGGGTTGTTGCAATTTTCGTCAGATTCAATTTTTGTAGAAGTTGAAATAAGCGAGCAAGAATTCGAAAAAGTATTCATTGAAACAGGATTATCAGATGGAATTAATATCGAAATTCTTTCAGGTATTGATGCCGACACAAAAATAAAAGGGGCCGTTATGGAAGCTGGTGAAGAGGCAAGTGACGACAAGCCCAAGAAAAAGTGGGGCAAGAAAAAACACTAGTGGTGAAGATAAATAAGGAAAGTTGAAATTATTCAACCATTCAACTTTCTTTACTCAGAAAGAATTCCCCGAGGCTCTGCCTCGTGGGTTTCCGCTTCAACCTCTCCTTGAGAACCTGTTCATGATTTTTCACTATAATCGAAGGTATTTTGGCGAAAAAGTATTTGAAAGAGCTTTAATTGCTGCCGTTTCCTTCACTTGGCACTAAATTACTGGTAAGAACCCCGATACGCATATTAATTTATTACGGGAGCCACGCAAGACATGTGTGGCTCTTTTATTTATTACCAAGTAGCCTTGAGTACATTTCCTGTAATAGCTTCCCTCCGTCTTTAAAAGATTTTGGTGATTCTTTGAGCTGAAGCTCACCTTTTTCATCATAACAAATTTCGTAACTAAAAGTGAAAGACTTGTCTTTACCTGAGCCAATTTGTCCAAATCTTAGGTCACTATATATTATTCTGTTTTCATCAATTCTTTTTACGGTGTACCAACCTCGTGCAATTTTTATCAACCGTTGCACTTTATCCTCATGAGCAAATTTACCTAAGTCTTCGTGGTTTTTCTCAAATCGAATAAAATCGATGTCATTATCATCATCTAGTAATGAATACATGCCTACATAATAAGCGTCATCTGTTTCCACGTTTGCACTCCAAAGAATGCTATTCATCGGTGTTGGGCGGGTTCGAATTTCGCTATACGAAATTTCTTGTTCTTCTAAACTATCTATAAACTTAAAGTAACTGACTCCCTTAAAAGCAATAGTCAACAACATATATACACTACTTACAACCAACCCCTTAGTATTGTAAAATCTTCGCTTTTTCGATTGCCTATTTTGCACCATAGTAAGTACTACAAAAATCAAAAAAGGAAGGGTATATAGAGGATCAACAACAAAAATGTTTTTGTAAGCAACCCTGTATTCGAACGGCCAAAAGAGTTGTGTTCCCCATGCCGTATGTGCATCTAATAAAGGGTGTGTTACTAACCCTAAAAACATCAATTTTGTCCAATCCCAAGTTGTAATCTCTTCTCTGTTTGGTTTTAGTTTATATACTCCAAATCCCAACAAGAATAATACGGTAATAGATATTCCTTTACCTAAAATTTCTTCTTGACCCAGGAAGAAAACTGACATCATAGCTACAGAGAATATAGATAGGAAAATACGCTCGCATTTTTTAATCAAGAAACCAAAAATGGGCGCAAATAGTAAGCTAAACAAAATTGAATGCGAAAATCCTCGATGCATTTCGAGCGCTGTTACTTCATCTACAAAATATTTACTGAGGACGTCTAAATCAGGAATAGTTCCCGCAACTGCACCCCAAAGGATAGCCTTATTGCCAACTTTCCTCCCTAGCACCGCCTCCCCTACAGCTGCACCCAATACAATTTGTGTTAACGAGTCCATTTAAGAATTACGATGCAAATGAAACTTTAAACGGCTTTCGAAGTTCGAATTTACTCGGAGAAATTGATTCTATAATTGGCTTAATCAATTTGTTTGAAACAGAGTTCCTATGTTTTACATAAAGTTTCATGTCGATTGGCTCTGCCCCTATACAACTCTTAATTTCTTCGGCTGTTCGACCCAAGCGCAATTCTTTTACACCATTATTTATAGCCAATTCCGTGTAATCGTACAACATTCGTTGGTATAAAGAATAATCATGGTTTATAGAATAATCTAACCCAACGTAGTTTGCGTCAATAAAATTTGGAGAAACGAAAGCACTACTAAAGCCAACTAACTTATCTTCCAAAAAATAGCCTTTAAAAATAAATTTATCGCCTAATCTTTTCTTAAAATTAACAAACGATTGCCCGTTCAACTCTCCAAACCTGAACTCTGCTTGTTCAACCACAGATTCATATAAATCTTCTACTTTAGTTAAATTCTCCTCAATTTCAGGTGCTGACATTTCTTCTACAACAAGGTCTGCTGAACGTTTATAAACACTTTTCGCTTTTGTTCTAAATTTAGAAATCATGCTATCTAAATAATCGTTCATCGAATGCCAAGACTCATGAATTTTGAGTACCATATTTACATCAATATTAAAGGATCTAAATTCATGAACTTTTAATACATCCACTTTTTTATATGACGTTGGCCAAAATTCTTTCAGTAAAATAATAGATACTTGTCCGTTTATTCGCTCAGACCGCCTTAAACGGTATAAGGCATTCGATAGGTTTATGTAAGCATCTTCAGGATCAATTTCATCAGAATAAAGAAACCCGTTTTCGCCTGTAGCAAACACGTTTCCGCACACCATCACTTTAATATCTATATGACCTAAAAGCTTGTGTTTTATCTTTGTACCGACTACACAAAGCGCATCGTTGTATTTTTCTTTGTTATCAATAAAATCGAGAATCTGAACCACAGCAATACCAACGGGTTTATATTCTTCGCTGTAAAAAACGATATACCTAAAATTTAAAGAGCCGCGAAGCGCATCCTCTAACGCTTGTAAATAAGGCAACGAAAAGTATATGTTTTTTTCCTTTACTACAGCAGTCCAGTGCTCGGTATTAATCATTTTTACCGAATCGGAAAAGCTGTGTTTCAACTTCACTTTTCCTGTTTTCTCCAAAAAATTCCAACTCATAATATCTTCACAAAAATACTTACTTCACGTGGGTGTTAACGTTAATTAATGTTAAAAGTACACCAACATAGGTCATTAGACTATCTCAAATATGACCTACGGTCGTATTTAATGAAGAACCAATGATTACTTTTGTTTTTCTTCCGATAACAAAAATTTAACGAGTTAGTTCTTGCTAAAAATTTAATCGCATCTTAAAAAACAGTAATATGTCAACCATTACAAAAGCAAATTTCGATTTCTTAAAACAGCTCTCAAAAAATAATAATCGCGATTGGTTTACAGAAAATAAACCGCTGTACATTACTAATCATGAACAAATGATTGGCTTTGCGGATGCTGTGCTTATCGAAATGCAAAAACACGACAATATCGAAACCATTTCTGGCAAAAAAAGCCTACATCGAATTTATAGAGATGTTCGATTCTCGAAAGACAAATCGCCTTACAAAAACCATTGGGGAGGTGGTTTCAAACGAGCGACAAAACTACTTAGAGGCGGTTATTATTACCATATTGAACCGGGAAATACAGTTGTAGCTGGTGGATTTTGGGGTCCTGACAAAGAAGATTTAGCAAGAATACGAGAAGAAATAGCCGTTGATGCAACTGAATTAAGAACAATCATCAATAGCAAAAATTTCAAAAATACGTTTGGTGAAATTTGGGGAGATAAATTGAAAACTGCACCTAAAAGCTACCCAAAAGACCATGCAGACATAGACTTATTACAGTACAAACAATTTTGTGTTGTTCATAAATTCACAGATAAAGAAGCACTAAGCAAAGACTTTTATAAACAGGTTAACTCTACTTTTCAAGCGATGCGACCATTCTTCAACTATATGAGCGAGGTGCTTACGACAGACATTAATGGCGCGCAACTTAAAAAACTAAAATAATGTTAAAGCTACTCAGGATTATTGCCTTTTTAGAAGGAGTTTCCTTTCTTGGATTACTTTTTATTGCAATGCCAATAAAGTACTTAATGGATGTGCCTACAGCAGTAAAAATACCTGGCATGGCCCATGGAGGATTGTTTGTCGCCTATGTGCTACTCGCAATTATCGTGGGACTAGACAAGGAGTGGAACATCAAAACGTTTGCCATTGTAATGATTGCCTCTATTCTTCCTTTCGGCACTTTTTACGTAGATAAAAAAGTGTTTAGAGGCTAATAATTTTATCCTATAACCGTTTTCGGCCTCTGACCAATAAGCGACTTTGCGTTATTACAGGCACTCCTTTTCGAATACAGCACAATCTATTTGAAAATACTCCTATTTTTTCTATTTTCGCAGAACTGAGAAATTAGGTAGATTTATGAGCGAAGCAATAAGTACCGAGACAAAGAGAGATTCGAAGCAGGGCGAATTTATCGCACAAGTTTTAGCAGATTATAAATTAGCTAACGTAAGTCGCGAATGCAGCTTAATGGGCAGAAAAGAAGTACTTACGGGCAAAGCCAAATTTGGCATCTTTGGCGATGGCAAAGAATTAGCTCAAATTGCTTTAGCTAAACAATTTCAAAACGGTGATTTCCGCTCTGGTTATTACCGCGACCAAACCATAATGATGGCAATTGACGAGTTAACACCTAAACAGTTTTTTGCAGGTTTGTACGCTCATACTGATTTAGAAGCAGAGCCATTTTCAGCAGGAAGACAAATGGGTGGCCACTTTTCTACTTCGAGTTTAAATCCCGATGGCAGCTGGAAAGACCTTACCAAACAAAAAAACTCATCGCCAGATATTTCGCCCACAGCAGGGCAAATGCCTCGCTTATTGGGCTTAGCTTACGCTTCTAAGTTCTACAAAGAGAATAAAGAACTACACTCATTTACTCAATTTTCTAACAAAGGAAACGAGGTCGCGTTTGGTACAATTGGAGACGCTAGCACCTCTGAAGGTCCGTTTTGGGAAACCATAAATGCTGCGGGCGTATTACAAGTGCCAATGGTTATGTCTGTTTGGGACGATGGTCATGGGATTTCTGTTTCCAAGAAGTTTCAAACTACTAAAGAGAGTATTTCAGAAATTCTCAAAGGATTTCAAAGAGATAAAAACAATAAAGGCTACGAAATTTTTAAAACCAAGGGCTGGGATTACGTTCACTTATGCGAAACCTACGAAAAAGCAGTAAAAATAGCTAGAGAAGAACACGTTCCTGTTCTTATTCATGTGGAGGAAGTTACGCAACCGCAGGGGCACTCAACATCTGGATCTCACGAGCGTTATAAGTCTGCCGAAAGGCTACAATGGGAATCGGATTTCGACCCTATTAAAAAGTTTAGAGAAACGATTCTAGATGCTGGTTGGGCTACCGGAACTGAACTAGACGAAATTGAAAAGGAAGCCAAACAAATTAATAAAGACAGCAAAAAAGAAGCATGGGCAGCCTATCTAAACCCCATAAAAGAAGAATTAAAAATAGTTGTTGCTCTTATTGAGCAATTAAGTGCAGAGAGTAGTAACAGTTCTTTTCTGACGAAAGTTAGTGTTGAATTATCAACAACTATTGACCCAGCTAGAAAAGACATGGTTGGTGCAGTTAAAAAATCGTTACGCTTGGTTAGAAACGAAAACCTATCGACTAAAAATCAATTGATAGATTGGTTAACCACATCAAAAATTGACGACCACGAGAGATACAGTTCTTCTCTATACAGTGAAACTGAACGATCTGCGTTAAACGAAACTGGCGTTGAAGCCGAATACAACGAAGATAAATTAGTTGACGGGAGAGAGATTTTACGCGAGAATTTTGATGCTTTACTAAAAAAACATGCGGAACTCTTAATTTTTGGCGAAGATGCTGGTAAAATTGGGGGCGTAAATCAAAGCTTAGAAGGCTTGCAAGAAAAGTACGGTGAATTAAGAGTGTTTGACACCGGCATTAGAGAGTGTACCATTATTGGTCAGGGTATTGGAATGGCATTACGTGGTCTTCGCCCTATTGCAGAAATTCAATATTTAGATTATTTACTGTATGCCCTGCAAGTGATGAGTGACGATTTAGCAACTGTAAATTATCGTACAAAAGGGCAACAAAAAGCTCCGCTAATTGTTCGCACGAGAGGACATCGTTTAGAAGGTATTTGGCATTCAGGCTCCCCAATGGGAATGATTTTAGGCTCACTACGTGGAATATACGTTTGCGTTCCTAGAAACATGACTCAAGCTGCAGGGTTCTATAATACATTGATGGATAGAGACGATCCCGCTCTGGTTATCGAATCATTAAATGGATATCGGTTAAAAGAAAAACTACCTTCTAATTTAGGAGAATTTAAAGTGCCTTTAGGTATTCCCGAAATTATGCGCGAAGGCGATGATGTTACTTTGGTTTGCTATGGCTCTATGGTAAGAATGGTTGAACAAGCAGCACAGCAATTAACTGAATTAGGAATTTCTGCTGAAGTAATTGATGTACAAACATTAATTCCGTTCGATATTGACCACGCAATAGCCGAGTCGTTAAGTAAAACAAACCGAGTTGTATTTATTGATGAAGATGTTTCTGGTGGAGCTACGGCATACATGATGCAAAAAGTATTGGAAGAGCAAGGTGGGTATTTCTCATTAGATTCCGAGCCAAAAACATTAACTGCCAAAGACCACAGACCAGCTTATGGTTCTGATGGAGATTATTTTTCTAAACCTAGCGTTGATGACATTGTAGATACTGTTTACAAGTTATTTAATGAGGTTGACCCCAAGCAATTTCCAAGGATTTATTAACTGATAATCCTACTACAAAATGAGAAACACCATCGCAATATTCTTATTTGTAGCACTACTATCTATAGATGGTTTTTGCGGGGCCGATAAATATGAAATTAAGGCCATCTTTTCACCCACTTTTGAAACAATGCGACCTGGAAATCGTTATTTTAAGGCTGACTGGGGCTATAAACTTTCATATAACTTAGGTATAGAATACAAGTATTACCTCGATCCCGATATAAGTTTTTCAACAGGCATTCTATACCAAGATAAAGGATATAGAGTCGTTTATAGCGAAAACTTGAACCCCTCTTTGCTGTACAACAATGCTGTTTTTGTTACTTCGTTCAAGTATTTTATGGTGCCGACCAATATCAACTTGCATTTCGAGACTTCGAAAAAAAGTGGGTTTTTACTCGTTTTTGGAATGACCAATGGTTACCTATGGAAAGCCAAAGCCAGTTTTAAAAGAGTATCTGACGACCAAGTCGGAATTATAGCCGATAGCAATAATAATATAGATAAAGAAGACATATCATACAATATGATGCCTTACTCTAAACGAAGGTTTACCGGAATAAATGTAGGGTTTAAGTTTTCGAAATACATTAAATCTAAAATGGTTTTTGAAATTGGCACTATATACAGTCGCCAGCTAAACAAGCTGAACAAGCAAGCCGTTTACGGAGAAGATAAAAATGGACTAGAATACCCATTGCGACAGAAGTTGGACGCTTTTATTTTTGATATTAGGTTAGGGTATTTCTTCAACAAACAAATACAAAATTCGGGTAAAGATTTCTAGCATGAGCAGAACAACGGAAGCAGATTCTAATTATGATGGACTCGATAAAATGGATGTTACTGAACTACTCACCAATATTAATAGGGAGGATAAAACAGTGCCCAGTGCTATCAAAAAAGTAATTCCCTCCATAACTAAATTGGTTGATGCTATTGTAACCAACATGAAACGAGGTGGAAGATTGTTTTATATGGGTGCTGGAACCAGCGGTCGTTTGGGAATAGTTGACGCATCTGAGTGCCCTCCAACTTTTGGTGTTGAGCACGGTTTAATTGTTGGAATAATTGCAGGAGGCGATCCTGCCATCCGTAAAGCGGTAGAATTTGCGGAAGACGATACCGCACAAGGTTGGAAAGACCTGCAAGAACATCAAATTAATGATACTGATGTTGTAATTGGCATTGCCGCTTCAGGAACAACCCCCTACGTTATTGGTGCTTTAAAAAAGTGTAATGAAAATAACATTACCACTGGCTGTATTGTCTGTAATTCAGACTCTCCTGTAGCAGAAGTTTCGAAATACCCAATAGAAGCTGTTGTTGGCCCTGAGTTCGTTACAGGTAGTACGCGTATGAAATCGGGTACTGCTCAAAAATTGGTATTGAATATGATCTCTACTGCTGTAATGATTCAACTTGGTAGGGTGAAAGGAAACAAGATGGTAGACATGCAACTAAGCAACAATAAATTAGTTGACCGAGGCACTATAATGGTGATGAAAGAGTTAGACATTTCTTATGAACAAGCTAATGAATTGCTAACAAAATATGGCAGTGTTCGTAATGCAGTTGATAGTCAGAAATAATGGAAGAAATACTTAACAGCCTCAAGCAAAAGGCACACGAAAAGCAAAAAGAGAACAAGAAGTTTCTTGCTGTTCTTAGCCGCCAAAACAAGCAGAAAAAAGTTGACGAGGTTATTCATGAAATTCATGATGAGACTTTCGATAATATTGACTGTATGGAGTGTGGCAATTGCTGCAAAACCACTGGTCCCCTATTTACAGATAAAGATGTTTCTCGTATTGCGGGTAAGTTAAAAATGAAGGATGTTGACTTTATTAGTACCTATCTTAGAGTTGATGAAGACAACGATTATGTACTGCAAGAGGTTCCTTGTGCATTTTTAGGCGAAGATAACTTTTGCTCTATCTACGATTTTCGCCCCAAAGCGTGTAGAGAGTTTCCGCATACAGATGTACCTAAGCAGAGCCAGTTATTCGATTTATTGCTAAAGAACACCTACGAATGCCCTGCTGCCTATAAAATCGTTGAAGAAATGAAAAAGCATTACGAAAACGATAAGGCGTTTAAAAAAGATACTAGAGAAAAGTATCGATAGTTAGCCGAATTTTTATGTAACTTGAGCCTGGAGAGACTCAACATGGAGTAAAGACCATAATTATCAGATAAGGTTTTTCGCCAATATGTCCCTTATGAAAATTACAGTATTAACTTTCGTTATTTTTAGTTTACTCACTTGAGTTTCTCTAAAAATAACGCTAACTTCGCTTAACGTTGTCTATAAAACATTGAAACGATTCATAGACGTTCGTTAGGTGTAATTAAATAAAAACATGAAAAACATAATACTATTTATTGGCCTAATTATTCTAGGTTCTTGTAATGAACAAAGTTCGAGTACAAAATCTAACATTACGGAAACAAGTAAAACAGATTTCACCCAATATGTGAATCCGTTTATTGGAACCAGTAAAATGGGGCATGTTTTTCCTGGAGCAACAGCTCCTTTTGGAATGGTTCAATTAAGCCCACAAACTAACTTTGAAGTTATGTTTAAGCAAGATGGGAGTTACAATAGTAAAACCTATGAATATTGTGCTGGCTATCAATATAGAGATTCAATAATCATTGGGTTTTCCCATACCAACTTGAGTGGTACTGGGCATTCTGTCTTAGGGGATTTTCTTGTTATGCCAACTACTGGGGATTTAGTACTAGACCCTTTAAAAACGGAGAACGGAGAAAAAGGATTTTACTCAGAATTTTCGCATGATAAAGAGGAAGCATCTCCGGGCTATTACCAAGTTGATTTAGAGAGCTACCATATAAAAGCCGAACTAACAGCAAGTGAGCGTGTAGGGTTTCATCAATACACATTTCCCAAATCTGATAACGCACATATTATCTTAGATATGGTGTATAACATATATCATCACGAAAATAAAAATGTATGGACGTTTATTCGTGTAGAAAATGATTCATTAGTAACAGGGTACAGACAAACAAAAGGTTGGGCAAGAGACAAAAAAGTGTTTTTTGCCATGTCTTTTTCAAAACCATTTAAGACTTACGGCCATAAAAAATACAATAAAGAAACGTATGATGGTTTCTACAGGCGCTTTAATCAAGAAGAGAATTTTCCAGAAATGGCAGGAAAAGATATTCGTGCTTACTTCAATTTTGAGACTGAAGAAGGAGAAAAAATTAATATAAAATTTGCGTTGTCT
>JAESTK010000331.1 GCA_016763645.1 Flavobacteriales bacterium | reverse complement strand
TTACTTGTTTTACTAAGCTGTATGAAGCAGGGGGTAGATAGGGTCCCCTATTATTGCATTTGTATTGTGCCGAATCGATTAAATCTTGCGAATGTTCTACTCGTACTCCGATTGCAAAAGGTTTCGATTCTATTAAAACGCTTTTTTTGTGTAGTAATTCATAAATATCACGAGCAGAGTGCCCCGTAGCGAGAATTACATTTTTAGCTTCAATTTTATCACCATTCTGAGTAATAACACCGCTAACCTTATTCTGATTGATTATTAAATCTTCAATACGAGTGTTGAAATGAATTTCGCCCCCAGCATTTAGAATAGATTCTCGCATCGATTGTACCACCTTAGGGAGCTTATTGGTGCCAATGTGTGGATGAGCTTCGTACAGTATGTCTTCTTTCGCTCCATGCGCAACAAGAGTCTCTAAAATAGATTCGATACTCCCTCTTTTCGATGCACGTGTGTACAGTTTTCCATCAGAGTAGGTTCCCGCACCGCCTTCGCCAAAACAATAGTTGGAATCTGGATTTACAATATGTTGTTTATTGATCGCAGCCAAATCTCGCCTACGTGATTTTACATCTTTTCCCCGCTCAATAATGATGGGCTTTTTACCTAACTCAATCAATTTTAGGGCAGCAAACATTCCTGCGGGTCCACACCCGATAATTAGAACTTCTTCTTTGCCAGAAATATTTGGATATTCCCTAGAGATTTCCAATTTTTCTGGAGCAGATTCGTTAAAATAAACCAGCGCTTTTAATCTGATTTTTGCGGGATATTTTCGAGCATCTACCGACCGTTTTAACGGTTGAATGTAAGACACATCTTTTACATCAACTCGAAGTGAGTATGCAGCAACTTTTTTTACTTCGTGCCAGTCGTTTGCTTGTGCAGGAGTAAGAATTAAAATAAGTTCTTTTTGCATTAACCTTCAAAATTAAATGATAGAATAAAAATCTTTGATTTTAAGCTTGTTATCGGTTCTGAAAACATAGTTTCATCATTAACGGATATGTCGTTCATTCCGTACGCCATTTTTAATTCCGTAGAGAATTTAAAATACTCTAAAAAGAAGTCGAAACCAACACCAATTTCCCACATGTAAGAGTGCCTGTTAAGCTTCACAACGATATCCGCTAATTGGGCATTTTTGTTGTCTGTTTTGTTCTGTGATGCGAGGTCGTAACTGTAACTTGCCCCGCCAATAATATAGGCTGCAAAATTTGTTTGCCGAACAGAGCGATATTTAAGGTTTAGTGGAAAATTTAGAAACGTAGATTCAACTATTTTTTGTATCGTTTCGGGCTTTTCGGCATCGTAAAACAGATAAGTGTATTCTAAATTTCTTTGTGCAAAAGATAGCGTAGGAACTAACCGTAAATCAAAATAAGGACCAAGGTGTAAATCAGTGATAATGCCTAAATTAAATCCGCTTTGTGATTGTGATTCAAGTTTTAGTAACGAATCGTTGAGATTAGTTTCCATAATAAAATCAGCAGAGTTAAATCCAAGCGTAAATCCGAAATGAACTTTTCTACGATCGAATGAACTTAAATTTAAAAGAGGCTCTCCTTTAGTCGTTTTACCTTTTTTTTGAGCATAGCCGTCTATGTTTAGAAATAAGACTGCAATTAATATGTACACTAGGTGTTTCACAAATGGGTGACAAAACTACAAAACGGTAAGTATTTTAAATTATTTTTTACCAACGTAAATAGAGGCAATACCAAATGACAATGATATTTGCTTAACATCAGTATATCCACATTTTTTCATAATGGCTACAAAATCTTTCCCATCAGGAAAGGCATTGACCGATTCAGGCAAGTATGTGTACGCTCGAGGGTCTTTCGAAATTAGTTTTCCGATTGCCGGTAATACATTTAAAAAGTAAAAATTATAAAACTGTTTAATCGGGAACTTTCGGGGTTTTGAGAATTCTAGAATAGCGACTTTTCCTTTATTAGATAGCACCCGGTGCATTTCTGTAATGCCTTTTTCGAGGTTCTCGAAATTACGGACGCCAAACCCTACGGTTATAGCATCGAATGAATTATCATTAAAAGGTAGGTTTTCCGAATCACCTAAAAGCAAGTTTATTTTGCTATCAAGTCCTTTTTTTTTCATTTTAATGTTGCCCATGTCGAGCATTCCTTGCGAAATGTCGATACCCGTAATTTGTGTAGGGTTTAACCGTAATGCTTCTATAGCGAAATCGCCAGTGCCCGTAGCGACATCGAGCACAGTATCAGGGTTGGTTTCTTGTAATAGTTTAATAGCTTTTCTGCGCCGAAGAATATCTATGCCTAACGATAAAATATGGTTTAGCAAATCGTACCGTTTCGATATGTTGTTAAACATTTCCGCAACTTGCTCTTTTTTACTTGCAGTTTGGTTATAGGGTGTTACAGTTGCCATTATTCCACTTCAATTACTAAGAATTTTGATGCTTCCCAAAATGAAGTAGGGTCTGTAATTACCAGTTTTTCGATAACAGTTTCACCAACAAAAGCGTAGCTTTTACTAGGGTGGTTCGTAATTAATTTTGCCTTTCCGGAGGCCAATGGAATTTCAGTAACTTCTTTGATGTTTATTTTTTCGAAATACTCGTGATTAAAGTTTTTTGAGAGTTTGGTTGTTTTCCCTAATCCAATTAATCCACCTTCTCGAGTAATAATTTTGTTTTCTTTTAGTTCTTTTTTAGTGCCGAAACAGTAGTAAGCGGTTTCTAACTTATCGCGCTGAATTTGAAGCACTTCTTTTTGTAATGCAGCTATGAATGTAAGGCTGTCAACGGTTACGTTTAAATCATCAATTTCATAGTTCAACTGAACTAATTCGCTTTTTAAACTTGCAATTTCTGTATCTTTTTGAGATAGTCGATTTTGTAAGTTTTTGATACTCGCTTTCATCCCAGTTATTTTGACATCACTTTTTGCTAGATCTTTAGCAAGTTTACTCAACGCAGCATTGTTGGTTTTGAACATGGTATTGATAAGCTGAATTTTATTCAGAATTCTATCCTTGCCAGTTTTTGTATTTTCAATACCACCTTGCATGTCGATGTTTAGTGCTTGTTGCTGCAAATCAAGCTGATCGATGTTCGCTTCAATTTCTTCTATAGCTTGAGAGAAGTGTTCGGCATTAGCATTTTTTTCAGAACTCTCTACTGTTAGTTTAGAATTTAACTCAGCGTTTTCTTTTTCGAGTTGTTTTACTTTTTCTTCCAATTCTGGGTTTCCGCAAGAAAAAAGAACTAGAATAATTGAAAAGAGGGGAGTAAAGTATTTCATATAAAGTTATTTGGCGCGAATATACTCACTTAAAGCATTCAATTGTC
>JAESTK010000224.1 GCA_016763645.1 Flavobacteriales bacterium | reverse complement strand
ATGTCATTTTTCAAGTCGGCTACTTTTTTCGATTCATAAACTAAATATTTCATGAACCATTGAAGTTCTTTAACAGTACCTATCCATACAATTCGTTTTTCGGAGGTGATTTTTTTGTTTCGGAACATTGCTTTAAAGACATCTAAGTCTGTGGACTGATGTACGAATTGTTCATTTTTGAGTTTTACTAAAACACCTGTAAATTCATTTATGTTATCCTGAAAATATTTGGGATTATCAACTAGCTTTTTAAGTAAAAGAGAATGTATTTCTCCCTCAATTTTTCGCTCATCAGTATTACTTGACGATTGTTTTTTAGATTGTTCTGATTCTTTGTTTTCGGTTTTGTAATCATCCATCCACTCGCTTACCGTGTCAGTTATCTTCTCATTAAAAAATGAATCCCGATACTGGCGAATATTCAAATTCAAAAATCGAGAAAATGTTTTTACATCATCATTGAAACTCTGTTGGAGCTGATAGGTTAAGAAATCATCAATGGTTGATATTTTGTTTTCATATTGTCGAAGTTTCAAAGCAAACCAAAACTCAAAATCCTTTTGAGAAGGAGTAAGGATAATACTGTAATCATATTGGTAACATCCATCTCTCATAAAGAAAAACTCAATACGGTACAATTCTTCTGTGTTGTTTAATGATTCCGTAAACTGCGTAACTCTAGATTCGTAATACTTCTTGTATTGTTGGTCGCCTCGATCGTAATTATCTAATCCAAAGACAGGACTTGCATTATTTGTGATAATCAATTGAATATCACTCAGAATACTTCCTGCGTGTTCTTTGGAGCTTTTCCCATTTAAGAATAAGGCACGTTCATATTCCCAAATATCTGCTGTGTCAATTTTGAAATAATTGTAATTAGTCTCCATTGCTTACAAATTTAGGTCAGGAATGATATTAGCAGCTTCCACTTTTTTCTGATCAATAATCTTGGCGTAAACCTGAGTTGTTTTTAATTCCCGATGTCCTAATAGTTTTGATACGGTATAAATATCAGTTCCTAAAGTAAGCTGTAAGGTAGCATAAGTATGGCGAGCACAATGAAACGTAATCGTTTTGCTAATCCCGGCTTTCATCACCCATTGTTGAAGTTTCAAGTTGTGCCAGGCACTGTATTTTAATCCTTTAAACACTCGTTCTTCGGGATTGTCTTTTTCACCCAATAAACTGAAAGCCTGTTCCGAAATTGGTAGTGTTTCAACTCCTTTCGTTTTCTTTTGTCTGAATCGAATGTACCAGCCTTGTTCATTAGAATATTGTACTTCTTGCCAAACCAATTTATTAATGTCAGACCAGCGTAAACCAGTTAAACAACTAAAGATGAAAGCTTCTTTAAGAATTGGTATTTCACATTTTACTTTTGTTACTGATTTTAATTCTTCCAAAGTCAAAAATTCTCGTTCGGTTTCACCTTGTTTAAATCCTTGAACTTCGATGGCAGGGTTATAATCTATTATTTTATCTCTAACTGCTTGTTTTAAGCACGCCTTTACTTTATTGAAATAGGAGTAGCAGGAGTTTTGAGATAAAGATTGATTTCCTTTTGTTCGAGCACGATTTTGAAGGTAATCTTTAAAGTCTTCTAGCCATGCAGCATCTATATCTTTAAACCGAAGAACATCTCCACTATGTTTTATAAGATGTTTAAGTGTACTATCCCAATTTCCATAATTTCCAGAGCTGTCAAACCTTTTGTTTGTCTGCTCAGAAAAGTAGGTAATGAAGCTTTTATCTAAGTTGTCTTTAATCAAATGAGAAAATCCGTGTTTTTCATGTTGCAGCTCCAATAGTTTTTTTGACTTGATACTTTCTGCTAGTAGCAATGTCTTTTTATTATGTTCTCTTTCTTTTGGAGATCTTGGCTTACTATGAATATGGAGTTTAAGAGATTCCTTTTTCCGAGTTTGTTTCGCATCGGGAAGGTAATAATCAAGAAATAGGCTTTCTCGACCGTCTTTTAGTTTCTTCTTTCTAATGGATATATTCATGTCTTTTGTTTTTGTGCCCTTTTGTGCCTTTTTATAGTTTAGGGCACAAATTCGAGACAAAAATAAACAAAAAAGCACAATACACCCAAATGTTGTGCCCTCTAAAATGTTAATGTAAAACTGATAACTAATTGATTATCATTTGATTTACCTTGTTTTTTATTGTTTTATCTTGATGTAGTTACTTCCCAATACAAAACCTTCCAAAAATATTGCCTAATAATTCTTCTACGTCCACCTTACCTGTAATGCTTCCTAAGTTGTGCAAAGCTTGCCGAATGTCCATAGCTAATAGATCCCCTGAAACATTAGATTCAAGCCCTGATTTCACCTTTTGTAAAGCCATGTTTGCCGAAGTTAAGGCTTCGAAATGTCGAGTATTGGTAACAATGGTTTGATTGAGATTGGCGGTGTCTAAATTGATTTCAGAAACTAATTTGTCGATTAAAACATTCAAGTTCTGCTTTTCTCTTGCAGAGATTAACACCAAATTGTGAAACTGCTCAAATTCATGTTCGATAGCTTCAAAATCTTCATGGTCTATTTTATTGCCAACCCAAATTACTTTGGCTTTTGTTCCCTGAACTTCTTTTAATAGGCTAGCCATAATGTTTTTTAAATCTCCAACCGAATGTTCGTGCACATCGAACATGTACAGAACAACTGCCGAAGATTTCACTTTTTCGAGTGCCTTTTTTACTCCAATTGCCTCAATAGTATCATCGGTATGGCGAATTCCTGCTGTATCGATAAATCGGAAAACAACTCCGTCAATAATTAACTCTTCTTCGATTGTATCTCTTGTAGTTCCAGCAATTTCGGAAACGATTGCGCGGTCTTCGTTAAGTAAAGCATTCAGCAGAGTTGATTTTCCTGTATTGGGGGCGCCAGCAATTACCACAGGAATACCATTTTTTATTACGTTGCCTTTATCAAAAGAAGTAACAAGGTCATCTGTTGTTTTTATTATCGTTTCTACTAACGTATTAAGTTGGGTGCGGTTTGCAAATTCCACATCTTCTTCACCAAAATCAAGTTCTAGTTCAATGAGCGAAGCAAAATCTAATAATTGTTGTCTTAGCATTTTAATCTCTTCTGAAAAACCTCCACGCATTTGTTGTATCGCAACACTATGAGATGCCTCAGAATTTGAAGCAATAATATCAGCAACGGCTTCGGCTTCGGCTAAGTCGAGTTTTCCGTTTAAAAAAGCGCGTTGAGTGAATTCTCCAGGCTCGGCTGGTTTAGCACCTTTTCTAATCAATAATTGAATAATTTGTTGTTGAATGTAACTAGAACCGTGAGTTGATATTTCAATAGAATCCTCTCCAGTATAGCTGTGTGGAGTCTTAAATACGCTAACCAACACTTCATCTAAAATACGTTCTCCGTCTCGAATTGAACCAAAATGAATGGTGTTGGCAGGCACTGTAGTAAGATCTTTCCCGTTAAAAACTTCGTTACAAATGGAAATAGATTTTTCACCAGATAACCGAATTACACCTATAGCACCAATACCAGGAGGTGTTGCCAAGGCACATATTGTTTCTTCTAATTGAATGGACATAAATCAAAATTAAATTAAAAAATCGATTTGAATACTAAAAAATACGGATGTTTGTTAATGCTACAACTTTCGGGAGCGAGTTTGAAAATTAAACGATACATATTAAATGTAATACTACTGTTTATTGGCTTTTCAAGCTTAGGGCAAAGTATTTCTGGCTTTGTGATGGATGAAGACAATGCTCCTATGCCTTACGTAAATGTGTACATAAAGCATACTTCATTAGGTACAGTAACCGATGAACAAGGCAAATATTATATTCAACTTAAAAGTGAGGGAGATTATGAGCTTGTTTTTTCATTAATAGGTTACGAAACAAAAACGGTTCAGGTTGTTCTAAAGCAAGTCGATATATCTAAAAATGTTTACCTGAGGCCATCTCAAATGCAGCTTGATGAATTGGTAATTAAAGCAAAAAGACGAGACCCTGCCTATGAAATTGTTCAACAAGCTATCGATACAAAAAAGAAAAACAGTAAGCAAGTTAACACGAGTCAATGCGATGTTTATATTAAAGCTAGTGAGATAATTTCGGAGAAAGAGAAAAAAAAACGTGCAATATTAAGAGAACAAAAACAGATGGATAAAGAGCGAGAAAGTGAAGATTTTGTTCCTGTAAGTCCAGAAAAAAAACTACAACAAGAGCGGATGGAATTGGCGAATTCTCTAAACATTGTCGAAATACAAATGCAACGGAACTACCAGTACCCTAACAGCGTGAAAGAAATAAGAAATGCGGTTAAGAAATTAGGAAGCTCCGAAGGTTTATATTTTTTAAACACTGTCGATGACCAATACGATTTTTATCAAAACCTTGTGGATTTAAGTCGTTTGAATGAATTGCCTTTGGTTTCGCCATTGAATACAACATCGATTCTTACCTATAAATTTAAACTGGAAGCAACCTATTTTGAAGAAAAACAAATGATTTATCACATTAAGGTTGTTCCACGAAAGCAGGGTAATGCAACTTTCTCAGGATACATTGATATTATGGAGGGGAGTTTCGCAATAAGAAAAGTAGATTTAAAAATTGAAAAAGGAGGTTTGCTGATTTACGATGAATTTAGAATTCAGCAAGATTATAAGTTAGTTAATGATTCCATTTGGGTGGTGATTCGCCAAGAATTCGATTATAAATCGAAAGCTGGTAAATCGCGATTTAAAGGAAACACCAAAGTAGTTTACAGTAATTATGATTTGAATGTTGAATTTCCGAAACGATATTTCAAAAATGAATTGGCAGTAACAACAAAAGAAGCGTATGAACGAGACACCACTTATTGGGGGTATACTCGCCCAGAGCCACTAAGTTTAGAAGAACAGCGAATAGTGTTTATAAAGGACAGTATTTTGGCAGCGCATACAAAAAAGGAATATCTCGATTCTATCGATGCAGCCTACAATAAAATTACTGTTGGAGATTTGTTATTGTATGGAGTAGGGAAGTTTAACCGAGAGAAAAAAACACATATCTATACTTCGGGCCTTGCCGAATTTATCGACCCATTTCAAATAGGCGGAATAACTATCGGCCCCGATTTCTTGTATTTTAAAAAGTACGAAGACCAACAATCAATTATGGTGTATCTTAATACTCATATTGGTATTCGAAATATGGATGTGAAAGGAGATTTTCAAGTTTGGTATCATTACAATCCATTCAAGTTGAGCAATCTTTATTTTGATGTTGGACATGACTTTGATGTAGTACAAAATACTGAGGCTGTTACAGCCTATATGGATCGAGCAAATTATGTGGAGCAAACCTATGGCGAAGTGGGTCACTCTACTGAGGTTTTTAATGGGTTTTATTTCAATGTATTTCTTGAATATGCAGAAAATAGACCGCTAGATGGGTATAAATTTGGAGAAGCAACCGAGTATGTAATTGAAAACAACAGGCCTCGTTCTTTTACAGCCTATCAAATGTTGGTAAGCTATATTGAATTGGAATACACTCCGTTTCAAAAGTATATTACCGAGCCTTATCGCAAAATTGTGTTGGGGAGTAAATGGCCCACTTTTCGATTGTACTATAAAAAAGGCTACAAAAATGTTTTTGGAAGCGATTTAGACTTCGATTTTTTAGAAGGGTCGATAAAGCAACGATTTAAATTAGGCACAGCAGGAACATCTACTTATAAAGTTGCTACGGGAAAGTTTTTACGCGACAATGTGGTTTCTTATGAGCAATACAAAGTTTTTCCACGGGGGGATAACTGGTTTTTTGGTAGCCCGATGGAAAACCAATTACAAGACACAACATTAATAGCAACAGATTGGTTTTTCGAAGCACATTATATCCATCATTTTAATGGAGCTATAGTAAATTATGTTCCATTAATTAAAAAATTGCGTATTCAAACTCTTGCTGGAGGAAACTATACCTATATTCCAGAAAGTGATTATCACTATATCGATTTTTATGTCGGTCTTGAGCGAATTATAAAAATTCAACGACAACGTTTTCGGTTAGGGCTTTACGGAGTTTATGGATTGTCCTCGTTTCAAAAAGGGAAACCAACCTTGCAAATTTCAATCAATCATTACGACCAACGAGAGAAGAGCTGGGGGTACTAACTAGAGGTTAGATTTATATCAGGAGGTCAGAAAATTATATTTTCATCTAACATCGTTCCAAAACAGTTGCATATCCTTGACCAACGCCAATGCACATAGTAACTAGCGCATAACGTTTGTTCTGTTTTTGTAATTCGATGGCAGCGGTAAGTAATATTCTTGCACCTGACATTCCCAAGGGATGGCCAATAGCAATCGCACCTCCATTTTGGTTAATTCTTGGGTCGTTATCTTCCAATCCCCATTCGCGTATACAAGCTAGGCTTTGTGCTGCAAAAGCTTCGTTAAGTTCAATAACATCAACATCTTCCATCGTAATTCCTGCACGTTGCAAAGCTTTGTTGGACGCCTGAACAGGGCCAATGCCCAAAATTCGAGGTTCAACTCCTGCTACAGCACCAGAAACTATTCTTGCCATAGGTTCTAAATTGTTCTTTTCTGCATATTCCCCAGATGTAATTAGTAGTGCCGCGGCACCATCGTTTAGACCAGACGCATTTCCTGCGGTAACAGACCCGCCTTCTTTTTTGAAAGCGGCTCGTAATTTCCCTAAAATTTCTAAACTAGAATTTGGTTTAATAAATTCATCTTGATTAAAGATAATCGGATCTTTTTTGCGCTGAGGAATAGCAACATCAACAATCTCTTCGGCTAACCTTCCCGAAGCTTGAGCTTTTGCTGCCTTCATTTGCGAGTTGTAAGCAAATAAATCTTGGTCTTCACGTGATATGTTATATTTCTCGACCAAGTTTTCGGCAGTTTGTCCCATACCTTCGGTGCCGTATAATTCTTTCATTTTAGGGTTGATGAACCTCCATCCAAAACTAGAATCAAACATTTGAGCGTCTCTACCAAACGGGGTAGAGGCTTTCGAAATTACCCACGGTGCACGGGTCATGTTTTCGACTCCTGAAGCAATATATACATCACCATCGCCATTTTTTATTGCGCGCATTGAATTAATGGCCGCTGCCATACCAGAAGAGCACAATCGATTAACGGTTTCGCCTGGTACTGATGTTGGCAAGCCAGCTAAAAGAAGCGACATTCGAGATACATTTCTGTTGTCTTCTCCAGCTTGGTTGGCACAACCCATTATTACATCCTCAATATCATTAGGGTTAGCATTGGGGTTTCTATTCATCAACTCTTTAAGTACAATAGCACCCAAATCATCTGCTCTAACAGCAGAAAGTGTACCTCCAAAATTCCCAATAGCTGTTCTAATCCCGTCAATTATAAATGCCTCTTTGCTCATGATTATCGAATTTTGAAGCGAATGTAAGAAAATAATAACGTTAGATTTGCACTCCAAATCGAGAGCAATGGTAAATTATATAGGAGATCGAATTTCTTTTTCAGAAGCTGATGAAGAATTAACTATCGTTATTTCAGGAAAAGTCGAAAGCTGGCAAGAATCATTGCTAGCTATTTGGTTGGCTGCGTGGACTTTTTGTGGGTTATATGTGTTAACTCAATTATTTGGAGAATATACCAAAGAAGAGCGATTAATAATGTTTGTTTATGAGGTGTTTTGGGTGTATTTCGAGTGGAAATTGGTTCATTCTTTTTTGTGGAGAAAATGGGGAGCCGAAGTTATTAAAATAGGGAAGGAGAGCATTCGAATTAAAAATGACATTAAGAAGTATGGGAAAGTTAAAACTTATTTCGTAGAAAATATCGACAAACTTCAGCGTATCGAAGCATCAACTAAATCTTTTTCGAGAGTGATGGGTAATTCGTTTTGGAACACAACAGAAAAAGCCATTAGTTTCGATTACTTAGGCAAAATAGTTGTGCTCGGCATTCAGTTGGATGAGAAGGATGCGAAGAAAGTAACAAAACTAATTGCGGCACATCTTAGAAAGATGGCATAGACCTTCTTGTTTTAATTCGGCTTCCTCTTCCGTATTTCCTTCTCTTAAGTATTTTGTAATTAATCTGTAGTTGTAAAAACATATAGCCATCTCTATCGGTAGGGTCACCCCTTTGTTGCCCTTCTCCCCACCAGCCTTTCGTTAATCCTCTATTTGCGTATGTAGGAGACTGGGGACCGTAAGCAATTTCCAGTTCATCGGGATTATAGCCGACAGTACTAACATCGTCTAAATAATCAGTGGTTGTGAAACGATATCCACCTTGTAAGCTGATTCTCCATTGTGTATTTATTGAATATCTAAACCCTAAACCAACGGGGAATGCAAGATTAATAGACGAATACTGTTTAGGGCCACCCTCTAGCCCTTGTCCTTCAGTATGTAAAGGCTTAAGTCTAGTTCCGTCTAATGCTCTTGGGTCAAAATAAAATAGACCTAGTCCTACAAATGTATACATCCCAATTGCAGTTCCTTTATGCCCTCGAGCTCCTTTTAGTTTGTATCGATGCCCTGCTGACTCATTAATTAAATGGTATTCGCCTACAAATGATAATTCAACAATCGGTGATTTGAAATTTAAGTTTCTGTTATGCCTTGCTACATCATCGGTAAGTGCATCATCTCCACTAACCATCGCGTAAAAAAGACTGGTCCGAACGGCAATGTTTTTTTTTATAAAATATCTGTATGCAAAACTTAACGAGTATTTTGTTTTTGTTAGTTCTAAATCGTAGATAAAATCAGATCCAACTCGATCTCTACCACCTAATTCTGTTAACGTGTTACTTGCTCCAATACCAAAGCTAATTTCTTTTCTGTATTGTCTCCAATAATTCGAGCTTCTAAAAAGCTGTGCGTCAGCAAAAAAAGGCAGAGTTAAAACAATAAGTAATAAAAATATTTTATAAGTTAGTTTATCCATCCTTTGAGTTGCTCCGACTTACAAATGTAATAAATGTTATTCGTAAACGAAAACAGCAGTTAAGCCATTTGTTAAATAAAAGTTGTTAAAAGGTTCACTTGATATCAAAAACAACTGTTTTAACTCGTGATGTTTTAGCCTCTTTGAGTATTAATTTTTCAGTTTTTTTAGAACTGAAAACCATGGCTATATCCTTTATCGCACCAACAGGAACATCATATTTTTTACACTCTTTTAAGAATAGCTTAGAATCTTTTCGTAGAACGGAACCCAATAACTCTTGGTGTAGTTTTTTCCGATTTGAGACTCTCAATTTATTTGTGGAAAAGTATTTAGAATTTGCTAGCTCACCCTTATCAAGAATCTTGCAAAGAGAATTAAACTGAGTATCAGTTCCGACAGCTAAAACGATTTGTTTCTTGTCTTTTGTCGTAACTATTTCACCGTAAGGCGCAATATTAGGGTGAATTGACCCCACCTGACTAGGATTATGATTTGCCATTAACCAATTAGTTGCTTGGTTTGCTAGCGAAGCGATTGCTGCATCGTAAAGCGACACACTGATATAACTTCCTTTTCCTGTTTTTAATAGTCGAATTAAACTAACTAAAATTCCTTCTTTTAGCTGGTGTGCTGCAAGAATATCAATTAACGCTACGGGTATTTTCGTTGGTGGGTTGTCTGGTTGTCCGTTCATTGACATAAAACCTGTTTCAGCTTGTAACACTACATCAAATGCCGTACGAGAAGAATCTTCTCCAAAGCCACTTATGTGGGCATAAATTAGCGTTGGATTGATGTTTTTTAGTGTTTCGTAATCCATCCGAAGTTCTTCCGATTTGCCTGGTTTGTAATTTGTAATTACGATATCAGTATCTGAAATTAAATCGTGCACAAATTTTTGTCCTTCTGTGTCTTTGAGATTAAGTAATTTAACTTTTTTGTTCCAATTTACGCAACAGTAGTATGCAGAAGTGGTGGAGTTTTTGTCTTCAGATGGAAGTTTCCATTTACGGGTCATATCTCCGTTAGTAGTCTCGTTCTCTATTTTAATGACTTCTGCGCCAAGCTCAGCAAAGAACATTCCAACTGCAGGCCCAGCGAGTACGTTGGCAAGCTCAACTACTTTTAGCCCTTCAAAGCATTTTGATAGATTCATTACTGAGAGGTGTAATCTTTTAAATTTTGTAATCCAGTTTCTAAATCGGCTCCCATCGCACCATCAAGCATAGGTCCCATTATGGTTAAAGGGTACTCTAAGATTAGTTTCTTGCTCCAAGTAACAATGGTGCCTTCGGCTGTTTCTTCGAATTCCCACTTTCCTTCGACTGGTGGTATATCGCCAAATCTAACTTCTGTAATAACGAATGTATTTGTCTCACTTTTTAGTATTTTTAGTTCCCCCTTATCGTTATTAGAATTCGACCAAATGTAGTGGGTATTTCCATCTTCGATTATTTTCGAAAACTCTAATTTGATAGTCGAGTCTTGTTTTATCCAGGGCATCCAATTCGGCCAATTTTCTATGTTGTTAACTTGCTCGAAAATTTCGGAAGACGAAGCTTTAAAGATAGATGTACGCACAATAACTACCTCTTTGGGAAGTATTGCTGCCGCAATTAATAATACACAGACAAAAGAAAAGAAGACAACCCCTATTTTGTAAGCTCTAAGCATTAATTCCAAAAGGGATGAACCTCGTCTTCGGAAGTATTGGTGATTTGAGTGATTTCTTTGGAACTAATAGTGAGAATATATAATTCGTAATTTCCTGAAATATTAGAAGAATAAACTATTTGTGTTCCGTCAGGTGAGGCTGAAAAACCTTGAATATCGCCACTCCCCAACTTAAGAATACTAGATTTAGAAGAGTCATCAAGATTAATGATGTTAAGCGATACAGCATCATTTTGGTAGAAGAGATGCTCTCCATCTTTTGAAAATTGAATATTTCTAATAATTTTTTCAAAAGGTAAAATGGTTGTGATCGAATCACTATTATCGAGAAGATTAATGGCCTCAATAGATGAAGTTTCTGGGTTTACGCCAGTTGGTGAATTGGAAATTTTAACGAAAACTACCTTGTCTTCTGTTGGTGAAAATGTAGGGT
>JAESTK010000223.1 GCA_016763645.1 Flavobacteriales bacterium | reverse complement strand
GGAAAAATAAATTTATTGGTCCACCCTTGAAATGGTTTTACTTCACCAATTGTTGAAACAGAAGACTCAATTGTTCGCATAACTGTTGTACCAACGGCACAAACTCTTTTCTTCTCTGATTTTGCACGATTTATTCTGTCGGCCGCTTCTGCTAAAATTTCTATTTCTTCCGAATCCATTTTGTGCTTTGTAAGGTCTTCTACCTCAACTGGTCTAAAAGTTCCCAAGCCTATATGTAAAGTAACTTCAGCGAAATCGATTCCTTTAATTTCTAAACGCTTCATCAATTCGCGACTAAAGTGTAGCCCAGCAGTTGGCGCAGCTACAGCACCAGAATGCTTAGCATAAATAGTTTGATACCTATCTTCATCTTCAGGAATCGCATCTCTTTTAATATATTTTGGGAGAGGCGTTTGTCCTAACTTGGTAAGCGTTGCCTTGAACTCATCATATTCTCCATCGTAAAGAAAACGTAAGGTTCTCCCTCGTGAAGTTGTGTTGTCAATTACCTCAGCAACTAACTCATCATCTTCACCGAAATAAAGTTTATTTCCAATTCTAATTTTTCTTGCAGGATCGACCAAAACATCCCAAAGGCGACTTTCTTTATTTAATTCTCTTAGCAAAAATACTTCGATTCTTGCCCCTGTTTTTTCTTTGTTTCCAAACATTCTTGCAGGAAAAACTTTGGTGTTATTTAACACCATTAAATCTCCGTCATCGAAATAATCGAGAACATCTTTAAACATTTTGTGCTCTATTTCGCCAGTTTCACGGTGCAGTACCATTAACTTGGACTCATCTCTATTGTCTGATGGATATTCAGCAATAAACGACTCAGGGATTTCTAATTTAAATTGGGATAATTTCATTTTCTAATCTTAAGTTACGGCTCAAAATTGAGGGTTGCGAAAGTAAATATTTTAATAGTAAAATGGTAGTTAATTCTGCTCTTCCCAAAGATTTTCGACAAACTGCTCTATTTCTAATGCGTTATCCAAAGAATAATCGCCAATTTTTGTTCGACAGAGCTTAGATAAATGTCCTCCATTGGTCAATTTTTTACCAAAGTCGAAAGCAATAGAACGGATGTATGTTCCTTTACTACAAGCAATTCGAAAATGGACATTTGGCATTTCAATTTTTTCTATTTGAAAAGAAGAAATAACAATTGAGCGCGGATTTAACTTCACTTCTTTGCCTTTTCGAGCCAAATCATACGCCTTTTTTCCATTCACTTTTTTAGCTGAAAAAATAGGTGGCATCTGATCTGATTCTCCCACAAACCACTTTGCCACTTTTCTAATCTCGTCATCTGTAATTTTCGAGCAATCAAATGTTTGGTCAATTTCAGTTTCTAAATCGTACGAAGGTGTTGTTCCTCCGAGCGTAATTACACCTGTATATTCCTTTTCTTGCGCTTGAATTTGGTCAATTTGTTTGGTCAATTTACCAGTGCAAATAATTAACAAACCTGTTGCTAAAGGGTCTAAAGTTCCTGCATGACCGACTTTTAATTTTTTAACATTTAGCTTTCTCTTTAATTGATAACGCAGTTTGTTTACAACGTCAAACGAAGTCCAATCGAGAGGCTTGTTTATCAGCAATGTTTGACCATCAATATACTTTTGGTCATTAGGAGCAATTACTACATCCATGTTGTGAAAATTGCAATAGCACCAACAATAAAGCAGTAGATAGAAAAGTACATTAGCTTACTATTTTTCACCAAAGTAATCATCCAAGTACATGCTAATAAACCTGAAAGAAACGCTGCGATGAAACCAATTCCCAATGGAAGAGCCGCATCCGATTCAATGGCGAATTCCCCACCCAGAATATCTTTTGCTATTTTACCTAGAATTAATGGAACTACCATCAAAAATGAAAAACGAGCGGCTTTTACTTTGTCAACCCCCAACAAAACGGATGTTGCAATTGTTGCTCCCGACCTTGATATGCCTGGCATAATTGCAATGGCTTGCGAAATACCGATAATTACTGAATAGAAAATAGATACTTCTTTAATCGTGTTTTTGGCTCTATCTGCTAAAAACAGTAATGCTCCTGTCAACAATAACATACAGCCAACCAATAAAATTTGACCTGAGAAAAGTGATTCGATTTGTTCGTCAAATAACACCCCAACTATAGCTGCTGGAATCATAGAAATAACAATTTTTAAAGAAAACTGCATTTCTTCATTCCATTTGAATTGAAACAATCCTTTAATAATATCTGCGATGTCTTTTCTGAAAACAACTATTGTGCTCAACGCTGTAGCTGCATGCAAAACAACAGTCATCATTAAGCTTTCTTCAGGAAGAGATTCACTACCTAAAAGCACTTTTCCAATTTCCAAATGTCCGCTGCTGCTAACCGGTAAAAATTCGGTAAGCCCTTGAATTATTCCAAGGATAATTGCTTCAATAATTGACATCGAACTATCGAAATTAGTCGTTAGAAGAATCTTCTTTTGGTTTTTTTATAATGCCGTAAAGCACAACTCCCAACCCGAATAAAATAGTTAGAGGAGCAACCGTAATTCTTCGTTCGCTGAAAATTTCATCATAATTGAACTCATCTAAACTTTCGGCTCCGCCACCTGCCATAAGGAAAAACCCTATGATAATTAGCACCATACCGCCAATCATGAACTTGTAATTTTCTTTTCCTAACGGAAACGTATCGTTGTTATCTTCAGCCATAATTTCGTTTTAATATAGTTCTTCTGGTTTCATTCTCAAATACTTTCGCACTGCAAAGAAAGTACTTATCCACGTAATAAGAATAGCTACTATAAAAACTCCGCCAAATACTATCCCGAACATTTCGATATCTCGCATATCTAAAAAGTCGGGGAATTTAGATTCAAAGTAATATATCATACCCATCAAAATTCCGTTAGCCAGAATTGCCGCATAAATTCCGTAACTTACTCCTTGTGCTAAAAATGGTCTTCGAATAAATCCTTGTGTTGCACCAACCAACTGCATGCTTCGTATTAATAATCGCTTAGAATAAATGCTTAAACGAATACTATTATTAATTAGCACTATCGCGATAAAGGCAAGTATTGCCACTATAATAGCTGAAATTAAACTTATTTGTTTCATGTTCTTATTCACCGCATCTAATAAGTTCGGATTGTACCAAAACTCATGAACCCGTGAGTCTTTAGCTATATCATTCTGTATCCAAGCGATGCTATCTGGATTGGCATACTCTGCCATTATTTTTACATCGATAGACGATTTTAAAGGAATATATCCCAAAAATTCAACAGCTTTTTCACCATGGTCTTCGTTAAAAATTGACATAGCTTCTTCTTTGGTAATGTATTCTGTAGATTTCACATATGGTTCGGAGTCTAGCGATTTTGAAACTGAGTAATATCTGCAGCCTTCACGTTATCTTTTAAAATTACACTAAATCCTATGTTCTCTTTTATATAAGTTGCCGCTTTGTTTACATTAAAAACTAGCAAACCAACCGAACCTAAAACCAGCAACACAAGCGTAATGCTAATCACAGAAGTTAGTGCTAAACTCCTTGATGCTCTTCTCGAAAATTTTTGTCCTTGTGAACTCATAGTAATGGCGCAAAAATAGTAATATTATCAATCAACAAACGTTCCCTTTTCGTAGCTTTGCCCCGTTTTAATGATCGATTGATAAAATGTGCGAATGCTCGAATTAGTTTTGATTGTAAAACGTCAGAATTGCATCCCATTAAATCATTCTAACACTAGAGCATTTATCTTAATAACAAAGTAAAGAATGGATTACCATTTTCAACAAATCGAGCGCAATTGGCAAAAGTATTGGGCAGAAAACAAAACGTTTAAAGCGTCAACTAATTCTGATAAACCTAAATTTTATGCTTTAGATATGTTTCCATATCCTTCTGGAGCAGGCTTACACGTTGGGCATCCACTCGGATATATCGCTTCTGACATATATTCTCGTTATAAGAGATTAAAAGGATTTAATGTTTTGCATCCAATGGGTTACGACTCGTTTGGACTACCGGCAGAGCAATATGCAATTCAAACAGGGCAACATCCTGCGGTTACTACAAAAGTGAACATTGAAGGTGGCGAAGACAAAAACGGGAATAAAATTCCTGGTTATAGAAAACAACTCGACCAACTAGGTTTCTCTTTCGATTGGGACAGACAAGTAAAAACTTCTGACCCGAAATATTACAAATGGACGCAGTGGATTTTTCTTCAGCTATTTGATTCTTGGTATAATAATTCATCTAATAAAGCTGAACGAATTTCAACACTAATTACAGAATTCGCAGCTAGTGGAAATACACAAGTGAATGCTGCATGTGATGAAACAGAAACATTTTCTGCAGAAGAATGGAAATCTAAATCGGAAGAAGAACAGCAAACAATATTGTTAAACTATCGTCTTACATTTTTATCTGAAGCTATTGTAAATTGGTGTCCAGAACTGGGTACTGTACTCGCAAATGATGAAGTAATTGGTGGCGTTTCTGAACGAGGAGGCTACCCTGTTGTTCAAAAGAAAATGACACAATGGAGTATGCGAATTACTGCTTACGCTGAACGTTTATTACAAGGATTAGACACTATTGATTGGTCAGATTCCATTAAAGAAATTCAACGAAACTGGATTGGAAAATCTGTAGGGGCGATGGTTCAGTTCGCAATTGATAGTTCACTGTCAACTGAAAACCATGAACCGTTAACCATTTCTGTTTTCACTACTCGCCCCGATACTATTTTCGGAGCAACTTACATGACATTGGCTCCAGAACACGAATTGGTTAGTCAAATAACTACCCCTGCACAAAAAGAAGCAGTCGATAATTACGTTTCTGCCGCAGCTAAAAAATCTGAGCGAGATAGGATGAGTGATGTAAAAACCATTTCTGGAGAATTTACTGGAGCTTATGCTTTACACCCTTTTTCTGGTGAAAAAATTCCAATTTGGATTGGCGATTACGTACTAGCGTCTTATGGAACTGGTGCTGTAATGGCCGTTCCTGCTCACGATTCTCGTGACTATGCTTTCGCGAAGCATTTCAATATTCCAATTGTTCAAGTAGTTGATGGTGGAAATATAGAAGAAGAGAGCTATGATGCCAAAGAAGGCAAACTAATGAACTCAGATTTCCTAAACGGTCTCAATGTTAAAAAAGCGATTAAGCTAGCCATCTACGAAATTGAAAAAAGAGGTTTAGGAGAAGGTAAAACAAATTACCGATTGCGCGATGCTGTTTTCGGTCGTCAACGATATTGGGGAGAACCAATTCCTATGTACTACAAAAATGGGATTCCTTATCCTATTGATGAAAAAGATCTACCATTGAAATTGCCAGAGATTGATAAGTACTTACCTACCGAAGATGGCGAACCGCCTTTGGCTAGAGCTGATAACTGGAAATACTTTCCGAAGGGCACTTCGAGAGCCTCAGTGTCCTCCGAAGAGAGTAACTTGCACCCTGAGGCTCTCGAAGGGTACGATTACGAACATTCTACCATGCCAGGTTGGGCTGGTTCTTCTTGGTATTTTTTGCGATACATGGATTCAGCTAACGAAGATGTTTTTGTTGATAAAGACCTTGCAGAGTACTGGAACCAAATTGACTTATACATTGGCGGTGCAGAACACTCAACAGGGCACCTACTCTACTTCCGCTTTTGGACCAAGTTTTTTAACGACATGGGCTATATCAATTTT
>JAESTK010000358.1 GCA_016763645.1 Flavobacteriales bacterium | reverse complement strand
TTAAAGAGTTTTACTGCTTCGTGATTTTTTATTTTTTCTTCTTGTTTCATAGTGTTTAGTTTAAGTGTTTGTTAATAGACATTCTTTGTGGTTAATCTTCGATATGCTCAAGGTGGAATAGGTGTTTAACTGTTTAGCTAGACACACTATTTCAACCTCATTCTTTTGGGAAGCACTCCATGATAGAGGCCCGGAGGTAGAACGGGGGAAAGTGTTTTCATCCATTCCGTTCTTTACTTTGTTTTTATACTGCCCTGAAACTTTAATGTGATACTGCCCCACAAACCCTGAACTGTTAAACAAGGTAGCAAAGGACACTTCCCTGTTACAGGCAACGCAGTTATCCGATTCTGCTAACGGGGTTAGGTTTTGTATAGCGAGAGTATAAAAAGAAACCCGGCTCTGCTTGACGGCATACCGGGTATTCTTTAATCGTATTAGTGAGTAGACTAAAACGTGTGTAATACTTTGTCGATTAATGCCGTCAAAAACAGATAATCTCATTGCAAACATAGTGATTATTTGTGAGTATTAGTTAAATACTATTCTGTAATTCTGTTTTCCTGAGTGAAATAATAGTCCTTATTGCTTCTTGACTGTAAGAAAGTCGCTTATCTAATAATACCGTATATTCCCAAAATGATTCTTCTTTGCCTGTACGAGCCTTTATAAGGTCATTGGTAGTGCTTGCGCTAAGTTGTACCGGACTATTCATTAAGTCCAAAATAACGCGTTCCTGTGCAGCCCTGTAGACTAATTTAGCACTAGGTACTATCTCAGCAGATAGCCCACTTATATTTACAAGGTCGCTTAACTTCTTTAATAGTCCTTCAATGTCAAGTATGTCAACCTCCCGGTCTATTACCATTCTTATGGATTGTGCTTTGTCTTTTAGTGTCATTTCTTTAATATATCTTGGATCTTGTTAAAAGCCTTAATTGTATGTTCGTCGTAGAATTTCTCTCCAATCTTTTCTAATCCCTTGCGCTCATTTATAGTGAATCTTAATAAGGTTAATTTGCTCCGGCATGGACGGGAACATGCTTCGCTTTCAGTTTGGTTACCACATATAATGCAGTAATTGTAGTTTGGGATAAAGGGTTGTAGTAGTCTCATTTTAGTGTTTTATTATTTATACCTGTTGCAATAGCAAACAAAATCCCATAATATATAAGCACAGAAAGGAAAATAAAGAACCTATGTTCGTTTTCGTAAGTAGGCAAATCTATAATCCATTGAAAAGGGTTTCTAAATTCCCACACCACAAAGGTTCCTATGAAATAAATTACCGTATAGGTCATAACATTCATTACGAATACTGTAAAGAATAGCTTCATAATAAATGACTGTGTTGGTGAATGTTTCCGATTACTTCAAGAGATTCTGGATCTTCATCAAATATATAACCATAGCAAAAATCCATAGTACAATCCCTATCATCTATTGGGCCTCGTGTCCAAGCCTCATGCTTAACAATTTGTCTATATGGTTTTCCATTAACAGTAATGCTATTTGTGCCTAATATATCTTCGTCATAACATTCTTTTCCATTCTCATCGAATAGTCCGGTGAATTGCATAACTTCAAATGGTGCGCGTAATAAATGCTTACCTTTCTCATCCATATACCAAATGCGTTTAGCAAAAGGATAGGTTCCTTCAAATGGTTCGTCAAGATCCACCCAGTCATCAGAATAAACCATCTTATTCCTTTTTTTGTCCCACACCCGAAATTTTATAGTTCTCATAGTGGTGTGTATGGATGCATTAACCAATAAGTTTTAAACCTCGCACCTGTAGCTTCGTTTTTGTCCCACTTACTATCTATATCGTAGCCCTTTTGAATCAGGGTACTGATGTATCTAGCTAGTCTGGTTATGCCATACTCAGTAATTGCTTGCCAGTTGGTTATAGCACCGCCTTTTAACAAGTGGTTTAAGATCGTGACTTCTTGTTTTTCTTTCATGATTATCTTATAAAATATTCGATTAGATAGATTTTAGGAGCAATGGAGATAAATATAATTTGATTAAGATTATCGCATAAAAATAAAAATGTGACAATTGCTCCAATCCCTCCAAGCATCCAAGATATGACTTGCGTATCATTTTCTTCTGCCTTTTCAGAAAATCCAAACTTAAAAAGCCAGACAAAACCAATAGGTAAAATCAAGCTTATGATAAATCCAAAAATATGGCTTACTAGATGCCACATAAAGAATTGTTCTAGTATTTCTGGAGATTGATCTATTATAAATTCCCCGGTTTGTTCTGCAACTTCCATTGACTTTTCAAGGACTTTTTGTAATGTTTTTTCTAATTCATTCATTTTTGTATGGTTTTAACTATTTAAGAGGCTTATGCGCCATCCTTTAAGTGAGTTGAAATACTTGTCTATTCCTTCTGGATTAGTCCATTTACGACCTCTAATATCAACGTCAATGGATACTAATTCTCCTACTTCGTAACCGTTTAACATAGAGCAATCATCCTGGGTGAACTCTATCAGAATTTCCTGTACATACTGCTCTTTTGTTTTTAGTACACATTCACGCTTTTTAAACTTACCACCTATGACCTCCATATCCCGGATAACCAATAGGGTTCCTTCTAGTCTTATATTCATGATTAAAAAGACATGTCTTCACTTGTTGGCATAGGAGCCTGTGGTATAGGATTAGGAGACGTTTGAACTGGTTGGGGTTGTGGGGTTGGTTCCGCTTTAACTTCCGGTTTCATAACCCACTTTGTAAACATTTCGGCTAGTTCAATGATTTCAGTTTCGTCTATCATTTTACCTCCTGTTGTGGAGTTGTCAAGCATTACAGAGCGATTGTGAATACATACCTCTACGGCTCTATGTAAGCTGCTCTGACGCACGATCATTAGTTGTACGGCATCACTACTTGAACCACCCTTAGAGGCGGTATAATCGCTTGTTTCAGGTTTCTTAACGCTGCCATACGAACCATGCTCATTAGTCCCCTTGATTTCATAGTCCACACTTGAACCTATTGGAAATCCCTCTTGCTTCTTATGGCTTGCAGTAAGGGTTTTACCGTCTTCCATAATGTACTCGAATTTATAAAATATTCCGTGTTCGTTACTCCAATCGCCTGCTTCTTGACAGGACTTTACTTTTGATAGTATCATGATTTTTTAGTTTTAAAGTGTTGGTAAATCTGTTTTGGTTCTTATTGCCTGATATTCTCTGATATATTCTAATCGTAAATGATTGTCTAGAGGTTCCTGGCTGGACTTAGTTATTAAATCACGCTCTCGAATAGCTATTTGAAGTTCTTTTGTAAAGCCCATTAGTTCAAATTAAAGTCTTGTAGTTTTGTACAACAATTTTTGATAGTGCCTGTTTTTGCCATCCAATCTAAAGGGTAGGCATCTGAGTATCTAATGAGTTCTTTTAGCAAAAGATTGAATTCTAGCTTTTTCCACCTTAACTTTCCCTCTAATTCACTTATATCTATTTGTAGGTAGCTAAGACAGTTCTTATTGTAATTAGTACCTATTTTAATCTGTGATTCTCTTGTCTTTATATCACCTAAGAGTTCAGAAAGTGTGTTCAGTGTGTTTTGGGTCTTATTGTAGTTCATTTTATGTAGTTTTCGCGTTCTTTTAACATGGCTTCTGATAATTCATAAGATTCTTTTGCTATACATTCTTTAATAGAATAACCTTCATATTTTTCAGCCCACTCGGTACTTTTCGACAAGTAATAGTGTGGGACATTATTAATACAAGACAAAATTATATTAGCAAACCTGATAGCATTATAATCAAGTAAGTCCATGTCTTTAGCTGGTATATTTTTCAGTCTAACTCTCATTGTGTACATGTTTAAAATTCATAGATCAGTTTTACAGCTTTGAAATGTTTAGGATTGCTTAACTTTAAATCAAAGATCAATGCTAATTGGTTTAGCCTGGGAAATGCGCGTGATAACTTCATAACTTTTTGGCTTTAATTAAGGTTTTCTCCATAGATTGTCTCATCATTGATAGCGCTGCCAACTCGCCTATATCAGACTCTCTTATCTCATCTTTAGAATAATCAGGTGCCCATAAATCAACTATATTCAATGCGTTTTCTAATGTATCAATCAATTCCTGGCGGCTTTCCTTCAACTCTAAGATAGTCTGTATCTTTTCACTATAAGATGCTAGGAGTGCTTGATATGAGGATTGCTTTCTATTTCTAATTTTTCGAGTGTAGTCATGACTTCTTGAAATTTTCAGGTGGATAAATAGAAATGTCAATAAACTTCCGGCCCCCTATTTCTACTGCTTTAATCTTTTGAGGGGTGATAAGCTTCGTTACTTCGTCTGGTCTTAGTCCGCTATCTTCAGCGAATTTTGCTAGTGTTATTATGTTGTCTGTGTTCATTTGGTTGTTTTAAAGTAAGCCGACACCGCCCCGAAGGGCTAGCGCGACCTACGAAAGTTAGTTATCTGACTCTTACAATGATACCTTGACTGTCTTTATTATCTCTATTGGGTTGAAAATACATAGAGTGACCAAGGCCCAAATCCAGAACTTGATCTATAATACCCTGTAGTGCATATTCAAATTCAAAACCCTCGTCATCACTATTTATTATTTGGTCAATTTCTCTAAATATCGTATCGGTGGCTCCGCTTTCTACCGTTGTTATTTCGTACTTTCTTTTGCTATTTGTTTTCATTTTCGTAGGTTTTAGTTGTTGTTTGATGGTACAAGTATAAGGACTTATTATATTCCTTGCAAGAAAAAAGCAATAAACTTTTAGTACTTTTCGCAAATAGCGGATGCTACCTGATAGAAATTACTTTCGGGTTAGCTCTGTGCCAGTGAGGGAGTGAAAGAAATTTTGCATAGAGTGCACAAATGGAATATTAACATTATCGAAATATATACTCATATAGAAATATGGTAAATAAAATGAGAATTCTTCAGGCAGTTTTTCGTGAATCCAATAATCATCCTTAGTCTGTTTTGAGAGCATTCTTCTCTTAAACCCAAACTTCACTAACCAATCTTCATCTAAAGGGATGGGATCGAACATTTCATTAATATAATGCGATATGTTTGCGCCTTCAGCCCGGAATACTAGTTCATAAATGTCTTCAGCGGTTAATGTAACGGGTTTGTTAAACTTTACAGAGTTATACCAATTACCTATTCTTAATTCCTGGGGGGTTAGTTGTTTCATTGGTGTTTATTGCTTTTTAGTTCGTGCCTTTAGAGTTTTACAATTACAGTTTTCGCAAGATTCGTTTTTAATAGGATTGCCTAAGGGTAATAATAGGTTATCTCTTGTTAAACAGTTCTCGCACACTATATCGACTTCATAATTTATTTTAACTGTCATTGTTTTAATATTAAGTTAAACTATTCATACTGTTATTATTATACCCCTTCTGGTTATACTTCCGGCATCCTGAGGGATTCGGGTAGGTAAAGGTGGAAACCCCCAACCCCCCTTGAGAGTCTCCTTGCCTACCCTTCCGTATATCCTTTCGGTCTATCGTTTGGCTCTTGGTGGGAAGGTGTTAACATGAAGCAGCCCGTTCCAAGTATTTAAAAGATTGTGTTAAATAAAAATTAACGCGCCTTTGATCGGCTATGCACTTTATACATTATGCTAATGTTTACCAACTGAAAATAGAAGGGGGGAGTCTTAAACGAAGAAACCCGGTCACACTCTGCACGAGAACCGGGTATTCTTTGTCGAATAATCTAGGTCAGTAGACTATCGTTATAATACGTTATCGAGAACCTCGTGCAATCAATGTGCTTCTCAATATCAAAGGTAAAGGTTTTATTTTAACTTCCAAATAAATAATTCAGTTATACGGTAATATCGAAATACTGGGTAAAAAACGACCCATGTGCAGTTCTTATGGTATGCAACACGGGTACTGTTGTAATTATGGCAGATTCGCCCTAGTTAGCAATTAAATTCTTGCTCCTACATAAAAAAGAATGCTTTTTGCTAGGTAATTTAGTATCTATTAGATTGATACTTATATGCTCGACAATATTTAGTAAGTCTATGTGGTTTGCCAATACACACATGCTAGCTACCTGCTTATTGATAGCCAGGATCTTAATATTCTCTCCAAAGACTGTGTATTTATTCATTTGATTTTTTCGTGAAGTTTTTCATGTGAACGTATCCAACTCATAATAGCAGATATATTTCTTTTTGTTTCTTTTGTTTCTTCGATGAACATTGTCTGGGTAGAAACCATTTCGTCAATTTTCTTTATCAACATGGTCCAAACCATACGTATTAGTACTGCAATTATTGCTAATAATAAAGAAATTAAAGCTAGAATTGTTTCTATTATGACTTTACCCTGTCTGTATCTTTAATAACCTGATCTGGTCTATTCTTTAGATCAACGCCTCCGATCTTAGTTGCGTTTGCTCCCCCTCTTTTTTGAATCTCTTCAATCAATTCCCTGCTCATAGCAAAAGTTCCGTTTTTTAGCTTCCCAGCCTTTGCATCTACTGACCAACCACCATATATAAATTTGTCCAGCACACCCCCGGAGTTATCTTTTATATCCTTATTTATTGCATCTGCTTCCTGTTTGGTGAGTATTACATGGCTCATAATTATAGATTTCTGCCTAACGACACGTTAAAAGTTTCTATTGCATTTGACATAGCCTGTGCTTGTGCTACTGTTAATCCGTCTAGTATCCCGGCCCCCGCACATTGCTTGTCATCAAATCCGGCAGCAGTTCCACCACTATTGGCTGCACCTAAGTAAAATTCTATGTTTGGTTGACTACCTCCCCCTGTAGCGTTAGAACCTATCTGTGTAGCATCTTTAAACCCTCGTGCGTCTGTGTTAGATACACGGGTATAAACATGATCTCCTAATGAATCAGCATTGGCAAACGATAACCTTCCCTCAGATGAATTGTTATTATAAACATCTGCGACGAAATTCCCGCTAACATCCCGTATTGACCATTGAACCCTCTGAGAAGTTGAAACAATAGCCCCCATATTTGTACCATCTGAAGAATCAGTTCGAGAGTAAAATTCCATTGCAATACTCTCCAGGGTTAAAGTGGTAGAAGCAATAAGAATCATTCTGAAATATGAATCAGTACCATTTAGCTGAAATCCATTAGCAGTAAAATCACCAGCTACTGTATTTACTGCGATCTGGTCGAAATTTCGCGACTTAGCATTAACGACCATACTCTCTACTGTACCCCCGATCATTGGAAGATCTATATGCGCATTAGTATCCCAAGGATTGGCATTAGTTTTAGAGTCTATGCGACGGGTATTATAGAATGTTTTTTCATCATCACTTAATGCCCCACTATTAGCCACTACAGCATCAAAATAAATCTGTGCATCAGGATCAAACCCTCCTGTAAAGGTTCCTCCAAAATTCGATATGCCCAATCCTAGACCTAAATCCATTACTGGTTGCTTCTATAAGCGATTATCTTTCCGGCTGCAAGCTTAATATCGTTAAACCTACCCTGATATACTACATCTTTAGTAAGAGTGATTAAGTCTAATTTACTCCCGGCTACTGTCTTTATTTCAGTAGGTGTAATATCTCCCTCTATAGGTCTGATTGCAAACCAATGGGTAACTCCTGCTGGGGGTGTGTGGTTGGTTGTGTCTGTGAATACGTCAAAATCTGATTGGGCTAGATCATCTACCCCTACTGCTCTATCTGGCATAACATAAAGGGCGGGTTTTTAGTTTAACAAATATA
>JAESTK010000275.1 GCA_016763645.1 Flavobacteriales bacterium | reverse complement strand
GGCGTCACCGAGTCCAATAACCTGGTAAATATCATAAATCAGGCCGATGTATTAGAAGGTTTTGATGTAGAGCATAAGCTCGGACAACCCATGATTCACGCTTCCTTGTCTCGAAAAGGGGGAACCATTGACCTGTATGCCATGACTTATTTCCGTGAAATGAGGTTTCCGGGTCAAGTGGGGCGCTTGCGCCCGCCTTTTGAATTGGATACCTCCAATACAACTTATGAAAGTAATTCAGAAGAATACAATCTCGATCTGGCCATTCGCTGGTCACACGCAATGGGCGCCTTCGATATAGGAATCTCTCATTTTTACGGCACAAGCCGTTTGCCATTATTTAAAACTACTAATGGCATAACATTTAGCTCTCATTATGAACTGATTAATCAAACAGGAATCGATATTCAAGCGTCAACGGGTTCAATGCTTTGGAAAGCAGAACTGATTCATAGAAAAAGTAAGCGTAAAACCGTTACCGCCTTTACTCTTGGTGGCGAATACACATTCAGCAATCTATTTAGCTCTGGCATTGACTTGGGAATGCTAGCAGAATACAATTTTGACGATAGAGGCTCCGAATCCATTAATGGGCTTAATGATGATCTTTTTTTTGGAAGCCGTATTGCTTTTAACGACCCGCAAAGTACCGATTTCCTTGGCGGAATCGTAATTGACCGGAACAGTAAAACGCTGCGTTATTTTGTCGAAGCCAATCGCAGACTAGGAGATTCATGGAAAATAAGCATCGAAGCATCGGGTTTCAACAATATTGACCCAGCGGAGTTTCTTTATCTCATTAGGAACGACAGCTATCTGCAGTTTTCATTAACAAAATACTTTTAGATGATGCTGTATAAAAAAGTGTTTATATACAAGTGTTGTGAGCTACTCCCTAACTATGATACCATGAAATATTTCAAATTTTCTCTAACCCTGTTGACATTGATTGGAATTCTTTCGATCGGTTGTCAATCAAACCTTAAAAACTATTCAAGTGATAGTGAAGAACTCATTGATATCGTATTTGCTGAATATGACAACATAGACAAACCTGGTGCTGCCGTAGCTGTCGTCAAGGACGGTGAAATAGAATTTCAAAAAGGTTATGGAAGTGCTAACCTTGAATATGGCATCCCAGTAACATCTTCAACAATATTTCACATTGCCTCAATTTCAAAGCAGTTTACTGTTTTCTCAATACTTCTCCTAGTTGATGAAGGGAAATTGAGCTTTGATGATGATGTAAGAAAATATATTCCTGAAGTTCCTGATTTCGGCAAGATCATAACGTTGAGGCACTTGGCTTCACATACAAGTGGACTAAGGGATCAATGGAATTTATTAGCAATGGCTGGTTGGCGTCTTGATGACGTTATCAATAAAGAACATATACTTAAGATAGTGGCGAAACAAAAAGTTTTGAATTTCGATCCTGGAGAAGAGTATTCATACTCTAATACTGGTTTTACGCTACTGGCTGAAGTAGTATCCAGAGTATCGGGCAAGTCATTTGCTGAATTTACAAGATCGAGAATTTTCGATTCATTAGGAATGTCGAACACCCTATTTTACGATGATCATGAAAAAATCGTAAAGAATAGAGCTTATTCTTATTTCTCTGATGATACGGGTTATAAGAAGAGCGTTTTAAGTTATGCGAATGTTGGTGCAACAAGTCTATTTACAACTGTTGAGGATTTATGTCTATGGGCTTTGAACTTTGAATCACCTAAGGTCGGGAACAGTAAAATACTTGAAGAAATGAGTACTTTGGCCAAACTGAATAATGGTGAAACGTTTGGAGGTGCATATGGTCAATTCATCAACGAGTACAAGGGGCTTAAACAGATTCAACATGGAGGTGCGGATGCCGGATATAGAACGTACATAGGCAGGTTTCCAGAGCAACACTTTACCGTTGTAGTATTTAGCAATTATGCAGATTCTGAACCTGATGAACTAGCATTAAGTGTTGCCGATATTTTTTTGAAAGATGAAATGAGTTTAGGACCCAATGAAACAAATAAAGAAACTGCTTTCATAACTCTAACTGAGGATGAGGTGAAGGATTTTGTTGGAAACTACTGGATTGAGGGAGGATTTTATTCAAGGGAGATCTATATAGAAAACGACACCTTAAGATATTTAAGAGGAGAAAATAGAGTACGTCAATTAGTTCCAATTGACGAAAACACTTTTCAGATGTTGGATGTTGGAGTTGATTTAAAGGTCTCATTCGAAGTTGAAGAAGACCAGAAAACAATGAAAGTAACCATTGATGATGGTGAACCAATAATTTCTGAAAGCTACATTCCAAAAGATTATTCTAAGCAAGAATTACAAGAATTCACAGGTACTTTTTATAGCGAAGAATTAAGCACATCGTATCGCTTAACAATAAAGGATGATACTTTAAGAGCAACACATTCAAGGCTAAACGATATCACAATCATTCCAATCAAAAAAGACATGTTTTTAGGAGATCGATGGTTTTTTAAAAACATTAGATTTGAGAGAGACAATTCGAATTCAATTTCTGGAATCAGGGTTTCTAGTGGAAGAGTTAAAAATCTTTATTTCGAAAAAACAGCTCACAACAAAAAATAAACGGCATTAAAACGACCGTTTATTAAGGTCATTAGCGAGCATTAAATGGAGCTCACACCATACGACAAAATATACAAGAAGAAATGTTAGAAACTGAAAGACTTATTTTAAATCCATTGACTTATGAACAGTTAGTAAAATATATAAAGTGCGACAATTCTTTGGAGGTAGAACTGAACTTGAATAAAACTTCAACGACAATTTCACCGGAACTAAAAGAAGCCTTTGAACAGACAATTCTTCCAAATGTGGCGGACAAAACCAAAAACTATTTGTATTCAACGCTTTGGACTGCAATTTCAAAAATTGACAACAAAATGATAGGCGATTTATGTATAGTTGGAGAACCAAACGCAAAGGGAGAAATTGAAATTGGTTACGGAACTTATGATGAATTTCAAAACAAAGGATTTATGACCGAAATTGTAAGTGGTATTATTAAATGGGTTAAAACACAACGAAAAGTAAAATCAATAATTGCTTCAACAAATAAAATGAATATCGCGTCTTTCAAAGTACTTGAAAAAAATAATTTTATAAAAATTGGCGAAACGGAAACATTATTTAATTGGAAACTCAAAATGAATAGTGCGAAAAATATTTAAAAGAATATATCAACGACCCGCTAACACTCTGTATATTTAATGGCACTCCAAGTAAAATAGGAAACAAAAAATAAAAAACTATTACCCACACTGTATAACAAATCATAGCCTTCTCT
>JAESTK010000222.1 GCA_016763645.1 Flavobacteriales bacterium | reverse complement strand
TCATCCTGTAAAATCCCAACCCAAATCGATAGCGTTCTTGGATTTCCATTCCCAATCGAAGTCCAAATATTTTCACCCATTGCCCATCCATTGCAGAGTTTCTAGAATCGATTGAAAAAAGAAATTTCGAATGCTTTTTCTTCTTTTCTTCCTCCTGTTTAACTTGTGTAGAATCTGCCATCGCATATTTCCATGATGGGTTATACAAAGCAGTATACTTGTACTGACTAAAGCAGAAAACAGGAATTAAAAATAGTATAAAAACTAAGGTTTTTTGCATCTAATCATCCTCTCTTTACCGTTAATATCTTTTTTTAGTTGAACGTTTTCATAGCTCAACGATTCCAACAAATTTACAGTTTCTTGCCCGTACTTTTCGTTGATTTCGAAGAAAAGAAATCCACCAGTTTTCAACGACTTTACCGCCAATTCTGCGATACGCTTATAAAACACGAGTGGGTCAGAGTCTTTAACAAATAAAGCCAAATGAGGCTCATATTCCAGCACGTTTTTATGCATCAGTATTTTCTCAGATTCTAACACGTAAGGTGGATTACTAACAATAATATCGAAATTAGAGTAACTCGATAAATCATTGTTTAAAACATCATACTCATCAAACTGAACTTTAACTGAATTAATTTTATTATTTTGACGAGCAATCTCCAGCGCTTCAACTGAAATATCCAACCCAAATACTTTCGCGCTACTGAGGTTCTTTGCTAACACAATTGGAATACACCCACTACCCGTGCCTATATCCAATATTTTTATTGGATATTCAGTGACTGTTTTTAAGGTGTTTATTATCCAGCGAACTAGCTCTTCAGTTTCTTGTCGAGGAATTAAAACTGATTTTGTTACTTTAAATTTTAACCCGTAAAATTCAGTTTCTCCTATTGCATACTGCAATGGGATAGACAGGCTTAATTTTGATATAACATCATATATATCAATAATTTGATTATCATTAATTAAAGTGTTAGTATTTGATCTAATCTCATGTCTTTCTATTTTCAAAACACTTTCTACAAGCAATAAAAACTGAGAATCTATTTCGCGTTCGGAATACAAACCTGACAATTCTTTTTCAAAATACTGCCTTATTTCTGATAGTGGTTTCACGCGTTCGAAAGTAGTAAAAAAGCTTACTTTTGATTCGATTTGAAATACTTCTTATTCATACTCGCCATCATTCCACTTGTTGCCAACGCTCAACACAGACCTAAGGCTCGTATAGACTACAAATACAGCAAGCCTCACTACTTAAACAAATTACAAGAAATGGACACACTCACCATCGACACGAGTGTAGCTTACGTGAGCATGATTAAACGTATTAAACAGAGCACCAGTAGCAAAGACACGACATACCATGTTTATCGTTTTTTTAGCAATGGGGTTTTCTTTTCGAAAGAATTAACCACAAGAGATTCTTTAATCAAAGAAATGAACCACCCATGCAGGGGTGGACATTGGGGAATGTACACCCTTGAGAAAGATGAAATAATAATGGAAACTGAAGAACGTATTGAGAGCGAGTTAAAAATGAAATATACCCACGGTTTTATTGATGAAAATGAGTTGTATTTAGATCATTACAAAATTGGTAAAGTCATGATAAAAATTGGCGGAGAAGATACTTTTACAACCTATCTTAAAACCCCAATACAGATTAAAAATTGGCACGTTTGCTGGCAAAGACACATGGCAAATTTTTAGCGTTGCCTATTCACGAAACATATATGCAACGATGCCTCGAATTGGCTAAAATGGGCTTAATAAATGCTATGCCCAACCCCTCGGTAGGCTCTGTCATTACACACAAGGACAAAATTATTGGCGAAGGTTACACATCTCCTTTTGGCGGAAACCACGCAGAAGTTAACGCGATTAACAGCGTTAAAAACAAAGAATTACTGTCCGAATCTACTATTTATGTGAGTTTAGAGCCTTGCTCTCATTTTGGAAAAACACCGCCTTGCTCTGATTTACTGATTCAACACAATTTTAAGCAAGTAGTTATTGGCTGCGTTGACCCAAATCCACTTGTTAACTTAAATGGGGTTCAAAAGCTGAAAGATTCAGGAATTGAGATCATCACTAATGTTTTAGAAAAAGAATGTCGTGCATCGAATAAAAGGTTTTTTGCTTTTCAAGAACAAAAGAGACCCTATGTTATTTTAAAATGGGCGCAATCGAGCGATGGTTTTATTGATTCAATAAGAGTCTCAACTGACCAAAATGCCGCCAAAATAACATCACAGCAGTCGAATACACTAGTACATAAATGGAGAAGTGAAGAAATGGCAATTATGATTGGCACCAACACTGCTTTATTAGACAACCCAAGCTTAACGGTTCGACACGTAGATGGCACAAACCCTACTCGAATTGTAATTGACAAAGAAAACAAACTACCCAAATCGCTGGCAATATTTAACAACTCCGCTCCAACTATTTGTTACACAACAAACCATTCTCACCAAGAAAATGACAATGAATGGGTAAGAATTGACTTTAAAAATTCACTTAAAGAAATTCTTGACGATTTACACAAAAGAAACATCCTTTCTTTATTCGTAGAGGGCGGACAACAGCTTCACCAGTCGTTTATCGAAGCTAATTTATGGGATGAAGCTAGAATTTTCACTAATTCAACATCTCTAAAAGATGGAGTTAAAGCTCCAACACTCGGTGCCGAACCAATATCAGAAACAACTGTTGGAACCGATAGTTTAAGTATGTATAAAAATGATTAGCATCCTAATTACAGTCCTGTTATTCAGCTTACTTATCATCTTTTTTAAGCTATTCGAGCGATATAACGTAGTGTCGCTTCACGCTATATCAATAAACTATCTTTTTGCTGCAGGATGCGGTTTTTCTTTTTCTGAGCAGCCTTTCAATTTTGTTGTTATAACTCAGTCTAACTGGATACTTCACTCAATTGCAATAGGCTGTATGTTTATTTTCGTATTCAACCTATTGGCGATCGGCACTCAAAAAGTTGGAATAACCATTTCGACAGTTGCTAACAAAATGTCGTTAGTTATTCCAGTAATTTTTTCACTCATATTTTACTCTTCCGATATAGTTAATTCATTAAAAATAACGGGCATCATATTGGCGTTAACCGGGGTCTACTTCTCATCTACCAATAATGGGAAATTAGCTTTCGACAAACGATACCTTTGGCTTATTGCAACTATATTTTTCGTTCAGGGAATAGCCGATATCACTTTTAACCACGCTCAAAAAACCTCTGTACAACCACAAGAAATGGAAACCTTTTTTGGAACATTGTTCCTTGTCGCTGGTCTTGCAGGAATACTAGCAGCTTTACCTAGAATAATCACAAAAAAAGTAAAACTAAAGCCAAATGCCTTGTTGTTTGGTATATTGGTAGGTATACCAAACTACCTAACCCTTCAATTCTTTTTCGAAGCATTAAACACACCTGGACTAGAACCCTCTATTGTTTACCCACTAGTTAGTATGGGTGTGGTATTAACTTCCGCAATAGCAGGATTAGTCTTTTTTAAAGAAAAACTATCACTAACCAATTGGCTAGGCATTGGTCTTGCAATTCTCGCAATTGGAACGTTGGCTTATTCCGCATGAGCGATTCATATTACACAATAGCAAGCGCAAGTGAAGGAATTTACAAGGAAAAAGGGAGTAAATTTTTAGGATTTGCTTATCCTATTCAAAGTGAAGAAGAAATCAAAATTCACATTAACAAATTGAAATCAGCTCATCATAATTCTCGCCATTTTTGTTATGCTTTTGTTCTAAAACCAGACTACAGCCATTACCGAGGAAGCGATGATGGCGAACCCAGCGGAACAGCTGGCGCACCAATACTTGGGCAAATTAACAGTAAAGAACTAACAAACACGCTCGTTGTGGTTGCGCGATATTTTGGAGGAACCAAACTTGGAGTGAGCGGATTGATAAACGCATACAGAACAGCTGCGCAAGAGGCCTTAAATGCGACCCAAATCATTGAAAAAACAATTGACAGCCACTACACTCTTCGGTTTACCTATGAGCAAACTGGAGATGTAATGCGTATTTTGGGAGATAACGAAGTGAAAATCGACAACCAAACTTTTGACATGGATTGTCTGATTGAGTTTTCGGTGCGGAAGAATGAAACCAAACGAATTAATGACCAATTAGAGAAAATTAGTACCTCAGGGCTTAAATTCATTAAAACTGAATGAGACATACAGCTACAATCCTATTAATTATTTTTTCTTCGACTGGGTTTGCGCAAAGCAAAACAGTAGCTCCCTCTCCTACAGATTTTGACAGCAAACAAGCTATTTCATCTTTTTCGCAGATATACCTTGGTAAATCAGATTTAGAAACCAAAGTGAAAAATCACCTTACCAATACAATCGAAAACCTTCGAAATGACAAAATTTCGTTAGAACTCGATACGGCAATTGAAAGTCTAGCTGGTTGGCATTTTACTTACCACCAAAACTACGATGGAATCGAAATATTCAATTCTCAAATTAAAGTCAACACAAACAAAAATGGAACAATTACTTCGGTGTTCGACTATAGCTTTAACTCTAGTTTAATCGAGAAAAATGATTTCCCAAGTGACCTAAAATTACTATCTCAACTAAGTAACAATCAAATATTTAAATCTAGTAAATTAATCTATTTATTTAATGGTGGAAGATTAATTCCTGCCGCGGCTGCAACTTACATAGAAGATGATGAATTCCCATTCGAAATCGCTATCGACATTAACTCAAATATCGTTTACCGGAAAGACCTCAACTTATATTATGACTCAACCGTAACGGGGACAGTTTTTCTACCAGATCCACTTACAACTGCAGGGGTAACTGTTGGCATTCCATACGTAGACAACAACGATAACGATGTGCCACAACTCAATGCCGAACGCGATACCGTTTCGTTTACGGCAGACTACAACAGTGGAAATGGAACATTCACTTTAGAAAGCCCGTATGTTATAATTACCGAACACTCTATTCCCACAATAGCTGCCGTAACCTCAACTACTAGTGAATTTCTCTACACACGATCCGAATCTGGTTTTGAAGACGTCAACGTGTTTTATCACATAAATCTTATGCAAAATCATATTCAAGCATTAGGCTTCAACAACCTTGTCAACTACCAAATCAATGTCGACACACACGGCCTTAATGGTAGCGATAATTCTTCATTTACTTCTTCAACCACCCCGAAAAGACTCACTTTTGGCGAAGGCGGTGTTGATGATGCCGAAGACGCAGATGTCATTATTCACGAATATGGACACGCCATAATGAATAGTGCAGTTGGGGGGAGCCAGTCTGGCTCCGAAAGAGCAACGCTAGACGAAGCTGTTGGCGATTATTTTGCGGTTTCCTTTTCTAGATTTTTATATGAATACAACTGGGATTTAATGTTTAGTTGGGATGGGCACAACGAAGACTTTGGCGGGTGGGCTGGCAGAATGGCGACATCAACTAAACACTACCCTGAAGACCTAGAAAGCAGCTTATATGCGAGTACCGATATTTGGTCATCTACTGTTATGCAAATCTGGGGAGATATTGGTAGAGACATTACCGATAAGCTGATGCTCGAGTCTTCATTCGGATATGCCTCAGGAATGACCATGCGAGATGCTGCTATGCTTTTTTACCAAGCCGATGCTGACCTCAACGGCAACGCAAACTTTTGGCCTATTTGTAACCGTTTTCAAGCGAGAGGACTTATGACCTCCTGCCCTATTGGAATAAACGAACATCAAGTCACGTTAAAATCTAAACTCATAAATAGCCAAGCTTTCGCTAAAGGAAATGGAAATGCAATTATTCGACTAAACCTACTTAAAAAAACGACCCTAAATATCTACATGACAAATGGACAACTGATTGAATCTACTCTGCATCACGAAATCGAACTTAGTATTTCTCCTGCCAATTTGAAATCAGGCATTTACCTAATAGAAATAGTTAGCGAATTTGGCAGTGAGACCTTTAAATTGGTTAGGTATTAACTCTTGAATAAAGAGAGCTAATATCCAATCGCTAATTTTAATTGGAGAAAATCACTTACTTTACTTCAACTAATTCGCTAAGCTATGAAATGGATATACATTACGGTAATACTTGTCTTTTTGACCACAATATCAATTGCTCAAAGCTCTCATTTAATATTCTTTACCGAAACCAGCCAATCATTCCTAGTAGAATTAAATGGAGCTATTCAATCAGAACAGGCGGCAACGCGAGTAAAAATTAAATACTACAACAAAATCGGTGGAGAAGTGAAAATAATTTTCACAGACAAATCTATTCAGCCCATTACAAGTAGTTTAAAATTTCGCACAGGTATGATTGCCTATTTCATAATTAAAAAGAAGGGGGATGAGCTTATTATTGAATGGAATCGAGAACTGCCATACAACGAAAGAGACGACACTAACGATGAGCATCTTCATGTCAATTACATGCTACCAAACGGTAAACGAATTGAAAAACCACTAACAGGAAAAGATACCTAGTACAATACAAAGGCAAAAAAGGATGCGAAGAACCAATGACCTATCAAAGTCTAAGGCTTTACCAAACCAGAGTTAGCGAAAAACCTATGGACAAATGGCGATTAAAAACTGCTACAGCCTTACTAGATGGTAAATGTTTTTCTATTTCTCAAATTAAGTCTGTTGTTAAAATGTTTGAATATGCTGATATAAAAGCCGACTACCTAATTGCTGTGTATCCTTATATTTTTAATCAAGATGATTTTAAAGATGTTTTACACTACATTCGGAACAAAGACGAAAAAGCTAGAGTTATTGCTACTCTGAATATTGAATAATACCAATTTAATTTCATATAGCCCGATATTATATGTATCTTTATTGAATGGGAAAGGTATTTGATATTAGAATTAAAGAGAGTAAAGAGGAATTGAAGTTGCTGCATAGAAAGGAGAAG
>JAESTK010000288.1 GCA_016763645.1 Flavobacteriales bacterium | reverse complement strand
TTGTTTATGTCACAGCAGGTGGCATCACACAGAAACGCGAACAAAATGCTGGCATACACAAAAACACACAAAACCATGCCCGCTTACACTTTGGTTTAGCTCAAAATACAACGATTGATACCATTAAAGTCCTCTGGCCAAGCGGGAAAATTTCGATCTTAAATAATGTTGGGGCAGATCAAATCATGAGGATTCAAGAATGAAAACATTTCCAAATAAGCAAAAAATATTTATTCAAACCATATGCTTTGCCTTTATTTCATTTTTCTTCATTCATTCAAGTTTTGCGGCAACAATATCGGTGCAAAAGAATGATTTTGAACTTAACACCACAGGTCTAGGGCAGGGTCATGCATCAGTTGCCATGTTAAACAATGGTACATCACTCATGGTTTGGCAGGAGCGCGGAACGCAAGGTTTGGTGATGGACAGTCTAGGAAATATCTTAACAAGAACAGTTATTTCAAAACCCTCAGGCTCTGCAAGTCATCCTATTGCTGCAGCAGGAACAAATCGCTTTGTTGTGACATGGCAAGAACGTACTCCTACTGGGCATGAAGTATTTATCATGCTTCTAGACAATATGGGAAACACGATTGCACCTGCCCAAAGTGTTACGCTTGGTCATGCTGCTTATATGTCTGAAGTCGTTATCCATCCCGATGTTGAAATGAACAAAAAAGGAGAATTTGTTGTTGCTTGGGATGTTCTTCAAACTGGTAAACGAAAGGTTTATGCGCAAAGTTTTAATCGACTAGGTACTGCTCTTTCACCCATTACTCAACTATCCATTCGGCCAAGCTTGGTGACTGACCCAACATCAAAAGTTGAACTGGGATTTCCTGATGTCGACCTCAACAAACAAGGTGATGCTGCCATTGTATGGTCAGGTTATGATGTTTTAACTGCAAGTTACCCTATCGTTATCAGGCAATTCAATATTCATGCAGCCTCATGGGTGACCAACCCTGAAGATACCTTGGGCTATATACCCACCAGTGCTATTCAAGTGAGACCCATGGTGAGCATCAACAATAAAGGAGACATTGCCACATCTTGGATGGATATGACCACAGCAACCATGAACACAGCTAAAGTGTTTTATAAGCGATTTGATAAAACTTCAAACCTTTGGCAGCCAGCCATTCGCTTATCTGGTGACTTGGATACAGGTGCAAACCGTATTACCACAAAAATATTTGAGGGTGGTGCAACACTTGTTGCTTTTACAGGCACAAGCTTAGATGGAAGCTTGGATGTTTATATCAATTTCTATAGCGCTACCAACACACTTATCAAAGCCATAAAGGTAAATGACCGAACCTCGTCTTTAGTTGGTTTAAAACAGCGCAGACCTGCAGTTGCTTTTTCACCCTCTGCAACAGGTATTGATATGATTGTCACATGGGAGATGACCGTCATTGGTGGTAGTGATATTGTCTATGGTAAAAGGTATAAAATCACTAGGTAATTCATACAGAGGTTAATATGTTAATGCTTACTCATTTTTTTAAGGATCCTTTTTTTATTACATCATCGGTCTGTTGTAATAATAGACTCTCGATTACTCACAAACCGATTGACCAACCTCAACCTTTATTTTTGTGCTGGCAGCGCCAATGCTACTTTGTAAAATATGGAGCAATAAAATGATCACCAACCTTAGGTTCCTAATTTTCCTTATCTTATTCTACCCCTACATGAGTTTTGCAGCACCCATATCCAGTACATTAACAGGTTTACCGACTAGTGATGGCTTTGGTTGGGTAACAGCGATTTCAGGAAAATATGCTTTGGTTGCATCCCCCTTTGCCAGTACCCAAGCAACCACAGCAGGTGCTGTATTTGTTTACCGTGAGGCTTCCCTAAATAACTGGGTTGCTGATGGTCAACTTGCACCAATGGATTTGTTTGCCAGCGACCAGTTTGGACACAGCTTACCCTTGGACGGCAACACAGCGGTTGTCGGCGCACCCTCTCAGGATGCTTTATTCACTGATGAAGGGGCAGCCTATATTTTCACCCGTGACCCTTACACAGGCACTTGGCAACAAAGCCAAAAAATAACCCCGCCTTTCAATCAAATAGCAAACCAATTTGGCAAAAGCGTCGCCATTGACGGTAACACCCTTCTTATTTCAGCATGGCGCGCAAAAAGCACCGTTGCGGATGTTGGTCAAGCATACATTTACAGCAAAGATATACTAACAAACCAATGGATTTACCAACAAACCTTAGCACCTGCTGATGCAACAAAGCTTCAACGCTTTGGTACTTCGGTATCCATCAAAGATCATGTTGCAGTGGTTGGTTCATACTGGAATATGGTAGATACCTATAGCAAAGCTGGCGCAGCTTATGTGTTTGAAAAAGACCCTTACACCCAAGCTTGGGTACAAACAAGCAAGCTTGTGGCAACAGACCGCTACGCCAATAACTTTTTTGGTGGAAGTGTGGATACCAATGGACAGGTGATTGTGGTGGGAGCCCGTGAGAATGGAGCTGCGGCAGTTCAAGCAGGTAGTGGGTATGTATTTAGCAAAAATCAAGCTGGATTGTGGGTACAAAAAGCACAACTTACAGCATCCAACGCACAATTTAACGACAGGTTTGGTCGATGGGTATCTATAACTGGTAATATTATCTATGCAGGAGCGTTAAGGGCAGATTATAATGGTTTAACGGATGCGGGTTCTGTATATCGTTTTGATTATAACCAAAGCTTGGGACAATGGGTAGAGTCTTACCAATTCACACCTGCAAATGCATCTTCAGGCGACCATATCGGTGCACGCTTGGATGCTGATGGGAAACGCCTTATTATTGGAGCAGGTTTTGGTCATGGAACACCTGCCGCAACAGGAAATGCCTATATTTATACATTTAATGGCATGGACAGACTTAGCTTCTCCGAACAAAAACAACTCGGCAGCACACTCAGCGTCAAACAAACCCATGCTACAGTCGCAACATTGGATTCGGGAGTGAGTATGAGCGTATGGGCTGGAAACGGTGGTATTTGGTACCGTATGTTTGACCGCGCAAGTCTCCCCTTATTTTCTGAAAGAAAAATACTGGGCACATCATACCAAGATAATTACCCCGATATTTCAGCATATAAAAACAAAGGGTTTGTTATTGCATGGCAAGGAAAAACAGCGCGTGGTAAAGAGCCTACTGCCACAGTCTTTAATGATCAGGGTCAGGTTATCTCTCCACCATTTATAGTGACATCAAACATCAACTATGCCTACAACCTGACGGAGCCACTGCACCCTGATACGGCTGTATTAACCAATGGTGATTTCCTTGTCGTTTGGGATACAATCGAACAAGGTGTTCGCCATGTTTATTTGCAGCAGTTGACACCTCGCGGAACCGCAGTGAGTAATATAATTCAACTTGATAGCAATCAGGCTCACCTGATGCGTAATAAATCTGAATATGGGATACCTGATATAGATGTGAACAAGCTTGATGATATATTTGTAGCTTGGAGCGGCGAACTCAATCAGTCAGGTCGCACAGGTATTGTGTACCGAAAATTTAACATCAATGATTCCAATTGGTTAGCAACACCACAACAATGGCTAACATCGCCAACATCAACCACCACCGCAGCACGCGTGATGGCTGATATGAATGACAGAGGAGACATTGCTGTCACATGGGGTGATAAGAAGCTTGCTTCGACCAAGCGTTCGACCAAGATGAAGCTCTATACAGCCAAAACCAAGACTTGGACCAATGTTTTACCCATCACTAATACTTCTCCAAGCGGAATAGATCTTGATGAAACCTTTCAACCCATCCCATTACTATTTAATAAAGGTAATATTTTTATCGGTTGTACAACCCAACTCGTTGGTAACACCAGCGAACTACAAGGGCAATTCTTCAACCTTTCGGGACAACAGCGTGGACCTAGCTTTAGACTCAACCAACAAGGTGCACTTGCAAATGAACGGTTAGCATTATCAAAAACTGTCGTAAAAATACCATTGAAAATTAATTTTGTTTATGAAAAAGTTAACACCAATGGCATCGCTAGCCAACGTATACGTCAGTTGAATGTATACCCATGAGGTCAACCATGAAACTTGCTATTCTCCTCCTATCACTACTCTTAGGAAGCCAAGCTTCATACGCAGAGCAGCTCTTATTAAAAAAAGTCATACCCAATGCCGAGTCTCAGCAAGCTGTTTGTATGGATGGAAGCCCTGCTGTCTTTTATATTTTTCAACAGGAAAAACAAAAGAACTGGCTTATCATGCTCGGAGGAGGCGTGCCATGCGACACTTTAAAGCACTGTGAACGTACACTTGAATCCAAGATAAACATGACTAGTTCAAAAGCACGATGGAAATATATCAAAGGCAAAGGGCTGCTCTCAAGCAATCAAAATCATAACCCCACTTTTGCAAACTGGAACAAAGTATTTATACCCCAATGCTCTATGGATGTATGGGTGGGTAAGCAAAAAGCCAGTGCCAAAACGCATGGTTTAGCTTTCCAAGGCGGAAGTATTGTACATGCCACCATTCAAGCATTGAAAGACTTGGGTTTAAAACAAGCGGGAAACCTTTTAATGCTAGGTAATTCAGCTGGTGGCATTGGAGTGATGAACCATATTGACTGGATAACATCACAATTGCCGAACACCAAAGTAAAAGGACTTACTGATGGTAGTTGGATACTGGATACCCAACCCTTTCCTTCAAGAAACACCATCCATTATGATATTCAAACTAGGTTTTCTACACTTTCCATGAGTATTGATGATGATTGTGCCAAAGCTTATCCCAATGATACTTGGCGCTGTATTATGGGAGAACATGTTTACCCACATATCCAGGCTCCCATTTTTACGCGCATTTCACAAACAGACCCTGTTCACTTAAAGAGACTCGGCATACCTCGACACCCTTCCGCTGAACAGAATACATATATTCAAAAACATGCTACAGATATATGTCAGTCGTTAGTTCCTGTTAATAATTTTTTCAGCCTTCAAGATACACCGCACACCGTGATAAAAAATAACCGCGTTTTCTCCTTAGCTTACCAAGGACAATCATTTTACGATGCTATTACACAGTTTATGCAAACACCAAAGGATGACATCAAAATAACAGACTGCTCTTTCACTAAAAGCACCCAATAAAGCCAGTTGCACAGCTCTCAATCAGCCTAGATAAGATAGTACAATATTTTCAATAATTCAGTGTAAACTAACGGTTCTCTCGGTTTATACTTTCAATGGCTCGTAATGTTATTTCTGCAATTTCCTTCCAATCAAATTTTGCTTCTATTTCTGCAATAACCCTTGCCTTATCTTCCTTTCTAAACCCACCTTTAGGTATTTGGTTTATACGCTCTACCAACTTTGGAATATTACCAAGTTGAAAATAATGCCCAGTTTCTAATTCCATTTCTAAATGTGCCGGAATATCGCTCACTACAGGATATAACCCATAAGATAGAGCCTCGAGCAAAGCGATAGGTAGACCTTCATGCGAAGAAGGTAAAAAGAAACATTCTGCATGCGTATATAAAGATGCAAGCGACTCACCTTTTTGGAAGCCTGTAAGTATAATATTGGGGTGCAATTGCGCCAATGTATGAATCTTATCCAAATATGCTTTTGAGCCTAGCTTATCATCACCAACCAGCACCAACTTCCGTTTATCCTTTTGGTCTGAGGCTAAGAATGCTTCTATTAAATCATCTTGACGTTTTTCTGGTACAAAACGAGACACCATAAGAAAATACTGCTGTTTCTTTAAGCCAAATTGTATGAGTATGTCTTGAGATGCTACTTGCCTAGGGATGCTTACACCATTGTGGATGGCATATATATTCAAACCCGAACCATACGTTTGCTCTAAAAAACTTTTAATACTTTTTGAAACTGCAATACAAACATGGCTATACTTAATGCCCAACTTCTCGCCCAGTCGCAATACAAACTTGGCAAACCTACCCCACTTTTGGCGTTGGTAGTCCATACCGTGATGCGTCATCGCTACCTTCAAACCAAACAGCCTTGCTAGAGGTGCAAACAGCGCTGGTCCAACCGCATGAATATGTAGTACATCAGGGCGGCGTACAATGGCATAACAGACACCTAAAAAACTATGCACTAAAGTTTCTAAACCTGTTGAGGTTGGTGACCAGAGTGCCTTCATCTGCACACCTTTCCAAGTATATCTGTCTGCCGCCACATAAGGTTGCCGCACAAGCACCTCAACATCGCAGCCTAACTTTACCAATTCAGGGTACAAATGCTGCGCATGGGTCTCAATCCCCCCTTGAATATTGGGAAAACCTCGTAAGCCAACAACCATAATTCGCAGACGTTTAGTGTTAGGCACTCAATACACCCAAGCTACTGTAAAGCTGCAAAAGTGATTGCTGATATCGTTTTGATGAAAATGATGTTTCCATCCAAGCTCTCCCTTGCCTACCCATATCCTCCAACTCTATTGTCGGAAGGTTTTGAAATGAGTGTAGCGTATCAGCTAGTTTTTGGCTATCTCCTGATGGAAACAACATGCCCGTCTCTCCTTCCCTTACCATTTCAGGTATACCGCCAATATCTGCACCAATCACAGGCTTGCCTAACGCATACGCTTCAAGAATAGAAATAGGCGCATTCTCATACCACTCCGATGGCAACACAACTGCTCTAGCAGCACGAATCAAAGCATACAGGTTCTCACCCTGTTGGTAGCCATAGAACTCGGCCTTCACCCCATGTTTTTCTGCATAATCTCGCGCTTGCTGAGACAACTCACCTTCACCAACAATATCCACAGATACCCCTGCAATATTTGCAGCCTCAAGTAGTGTCATAATACCCTTTTCTTCCGATAGCCGTCCAAAAAAAACAAAAGATTCACCAGGCGTTACATTTGCTTCAAATTGCTCAATATCAATACAATTGGGAATATAAACAAACTTACTTCTATCCCATCCCCATTCGACAAACTTTTCCAAATAAAATTTACTTGGCACAATAAAACGATCCACATGATGATATAGTTTCATGACTTTATGCACCGTAGTTTCCAAAGCAATCAAAGCACTCAGAACCCTTGAACCTTTAATACATTTATGCTGAATCAGCGGTAACACACTGCCTGTTTTGCACCGTTCACAAACACCATCATGTGTAAGCATTTTGTAAGCAGGGCAAGCAATCTTTAAGTCATGAAGTGTCATCACCACGGGTACACCATGGTCTTTTAGGGCAGGTAAAATTGAAGGCGAAATATGGTGGTAAATATTATGTAAGTGCGCAACATCTGGAGATGTTTCTTGAATACATTGCGTAATCTTATTCTTTGCTTCTGAGGAATAAATGACCTTTGCTGCCAACTTTATTTTTTTATACAGCCCATAACTTTCGCCAAACTCAATTTCATCCACAAAGTGGACTGCATGTTCAGAAAACTCATTTCTCATATGTTTCATAGCAAAAGGAACAACATTCCACCCCAAGCCTTGCAACATCTTATTTTGGCTTAAAAAAACAGCTTCTGCACCGCCACGCCGATAGTAATAGTTATTTACGCTTAATAACGTCGGCATCACACGCCCCTTGTCCCGATATTTATTATAATTATAGCCAACCTTGCTGTTGTAAGCAGCTAATTTCATCAGCAAACAAGGACTCTAACAGCTCTTGGTGTACTTGAGGAAGCTTGGTTCTTTCGGTTGGGTTAACGACTTGTTTATGCTCCATCAATATATCAGCCATCGGAGTTATCTCTAGAAATTTACATACACTGTCAAACAAACTTGTTGGATTTTCCTTCACATCTGAAAATTTCTGAATTAAAAAAAAGTCCTTATCCACATACTTTTTCCACAACGCAATCATGGACTGGTATTCACCACATCGCTTTTGATAGTCTCGCTGGTAAAACGCTGAAAACTCAGAAAAAGGAACTTCTTTCAAGCTTCGTTTTCGTGCTTTCAACAAATCTTTCTTGGCATGTGACCAAGCACGTTCAATAGGGTTGCGCACCATCATAATAACCTTCATATGTGGATTCAGTGTTAACACATCTGCAACCAAGCTTTCATCCATAGCAGCATATGATGCTGTTGCTTCACCAAATACTCGTGCTTTTTTATATTGAAACCAATCCAATGATGTTTTTGGCAAACGTCCCATCATTTTAAGATTCATAGCATTCAAGCGCAGAAAATCACTCATGCTTGGTTCAAACTTACGCAAGTACCATGTGAGTTTTGTGGAGTTAAACAACACCCCTTGCTCCATTAAATAATTAAAATAATACAACTCTTTTTCTGCAGGTATAAACACATCAGGGTGCTGAACCAAATACCGCGATAACCATGTTGTGCCTGTACGTTGTGGCCCTATCATTAAGAAGTCTGGCACGGTGTATTGTTTATCGCTTTGTATACCCGATACATTCACATGTTGAAATACCTCCAATTGTTTTATGGATAACATTCGCCTTGCCATATTTTAACCCTTAACCTGCTCAACCAACTCGTAAAACACGACAGGACCCCAGCCTTGAATCTTATTATCTAAATCAAAACTTAACTCTTTATCCTGATATTTAACGGGAAGTTCCTTGATGCGTTCTCCTCGCAAGTTTAGGGCATATAACTTCATAGGCGCACCATGCTTTAAAGAGACCGAAAGCTTGTTTCGTAAAATGCGCACTGGAAAACCTCCGTACGTTTTTACTGTTTTCCCACCATCGGCAAACACCATGCCCGTATTCTGCGCATCGGTTTGAAATGTGAGTAACAATCGTTTGCTTTCTGCCACAGGCAAGGTATCCAATGCGGACACTGATAACAAAGCTGCATCCTGAATATTCGATAGTTTCAAACCATCCAGTGTAATCTGTTTATCTTCGCCTGAAAAAGTAGCCGCAAGCGTTTGTCTAGATGTGACAATAAATTGCCTCTTATCTACCGATAATTGAATATCTTCTTTAGGTACAGGCCTAGATTTTCTAGTTCCTAATATGACACGCTCAACAACAGCTCTGGGTTGCCTAAGCACTTTAACCAAAGGCTCCTTAATATTTACACCTTGATGATTAGAAAATATAACCTGCATGGCTTGACTTTCATCCCAATTACTTCCCAACTGCATACCTAAACTCAAATCCATCAGAGCAGCAGGCCACATTTTGGTTGCCCCTCTTTGTATCAACATCTGTTGGTTAAGGTGTATGTTCGCTTGCCAATGAGCAACCTTTACATCCCCTCTCCTAAATAGTAATGCTGACAAAACCTCACCTGCACGCGCAATAGGGTCCATACCTACATTAAATGCACTGATTGCAGTATTGGCCTGCCCTTTTGCCTCATAAGAAAGCTGAACAGGCTCAGCAAAGCGACAAATTCCATCCCAATCTTGAAACGATGCATAAGCAGGAAAGGCAAGCCCTGCTTCCCTACGCCAAGGATTGGGAAACGGATGGTTATACTCATCCACCACAAATGGCTTATCCGTAAGTCGGCTTGGTGCAATCGTACGCATATAGTATAAATTATTACTTAAAGAACTGCTGTTTTGCTGTGTGCGCATAGGTGCTGCAGACTTACCTAAGCGACCTATTTTCTTAGGATGATCATGGTACGTGTGTAAGGTCACAACATCTAAAATATGACGAACAGAACCAGCTAACATTTCACGACTTGCATTTAAATTAGTCGTAAAACCTTGGTAACCCTCATCACGAAGGTAGTTTATCATTTCTGCATGCGTACTAGCTTCTGTATCATAAATAAAGGTAGTAACATCGCGCTTTTCAAGCTTGCCGCCGCCTTTGAAACGAAACTTCACGCTAGAGAAGTTATTCGCCTTTATCAACCAAGACTCATTTAACTTCTTAACATCATGGTATTTATTCCTTAGCCATTGCTGAAAACTGGCATCAACCTCTTGCTGTAACCGTAAACGAAGCGTTTCAGGGTACTTCTTCTTTTGATACAGCTTATACAATTGTTTATACAAGCCCATTTCATTCATCAGTGTGACTAACACAACAGATGGCTCATGTAATAATGCATGCTTGGTATAAGGATTTTCTTTGAGCAACAAGGCTTGCACAAGCTGCTTCCAATGTGTTCTAGCCTTTTGGCTTAAGTAGATTTCCAGTTGCATAGCATGTTTGTTTTTTTCAAAAGGAAATGCCACATCAGCATACCCCCCATTCCAAGATGTTTCTGCATCCAATTCAATATATATACCATGCTTTTGTAACACGTACACCAAATAGAAAAGCTTATCCATCTCTTTTAGATTAAAATCAAAATTTTCCTTAGCCCCTACCATCAATGCCATGTCCAACATATGCAAGCGCAATAGATTATAACCTCTACGCTGTAACTCACTGGCCAGTGCCTTTGCATGGCTTTTGTCAGGGAAGCCACCTTTAAGTCGAGTAAATGCCATCACCGCACAGTGCATACGCTGCTTTTGATTCGACTCGGCTGTAAAAAAGTGTCCATCTTGAATGCTTAATGGCTCATCCTGTATGGGAAAGATACTGCTGAAATCCAAGGCACTTTGATGCTGCACCTTTAAGTCCACCTCTTGCACAGCCAGCCACTCTTTAGCTTGTAAAGAAACAGAGCAGAAAAATATGCCCAACACACATAAAACTTTCACCATAGAAACACCCTTCTCCCAACTGTCTTATTGATAAGCTTGCGTTCTTTATCTTTAAAGAAGTGAACCTTCAAACCAAGCCCATAAAAAACAACCAATACAATGAAGGCTGACCCTATACTTACCATCAAACCAACAACTTGTTGTTGCAAGATATACATACCCATAGCTGACAAGAGCGCCAGCCCTGCCATTTTAAACATATTCCGCCAATCTTGTTGGTAATGAAAACCTTGTCGTCTTAAATGTAAGACCAAATACCAATTCCTAACCCAGGAAATCACAACTAAACCAAATAGAACACCATATATTCCCCAGTACATACTAGCTACGGCGTACAAAGGTAGAAGCATCATTGCGAACAGGTTACTCCTTACTAACAATATGCTTTGATCCACAGCATTGCTGAGCACTTGCAACGCCATACGGTGATTCTCAAACATAAAAATTAAAATCAACGCTGCGATAACCCAGCCGCTATCAGCATATTTCCCTGCTGACACCCAGTTCAAAACAGCGTGGGAACCCAAGGTGAACCAAGCCAGCATAGGCATTAACACAAAGTAATTTAACTTTAATACCAGCGATACCATATCATTCAACTCTTCAAAATTACCCGTTTCTCGATAACGTGCGATGTACACTGGTTCAATCGCCTGTACAATCATTTTTGATGGTAAAATACGCTGTAAGAGCTGCATCATCGTATAGGCAAAACCCAGCGAAGCAACAGCAACAGTACCTGCTACTGCTGCAAGAAGCATGCGCACAGCACCTGGTGTCCATGGTATGCCCAATAAACTT
>JAESTK010000011.1 GCA_016763645.1 Flavobacteriales bacterium | reverse complement strand
TGACTTTTAAACTGACGTGTCCGGCCCCCTATGGGGGCTATCCCAAAGCCACCTTCTAAGAAGGTGTGATTTTTACTTCTGTTTGACTCCAATTTAAGTTGTTTTTTGCTAACTGATAATCGGGGTTCAATTCCAAGGCTTTTAAACAAGATTGTTCAGCTTTTTTCCACTCCTTTATTTGATTATAAGCCGAACACATATTATTATATGCTAAAGAAGAATTGGGGTTTAATCCAAGCGCTTTCTCACAAGCGGTAATAGATTTTTTATGTTTCCCGCTTTTGTAATATAGTAGACTTAAATTAATGTATTTATCAGCAGTAGGATTGTCCACAATGTCCTTTTCAAGCGCTTTAACACCTCCATTTCCTTTGACCTCAATTCTCGTTAGTAATGATTTAGCAGAAGAGTGGCCAGGACTGAGAGCCAAAGCTTGGCTAACATTCTTTTTAGCCTCATCAAATCGCGATTGTTTCAATAGCCATCCTGCGTAATGATAAAATGTTTCGGGATTTTCCTTGTCAAACCGAATGGCGTTTAGAAAGTATTCTTCTGCGACTTTAGGTTGCCCTGTTGCATTTTTTAATATCGCAATGTTTATATAAAGGTAAGAATACCGAGGCATCACTTTCATTGCCCGATCGAAGTACATCATCGCTTGTTTATAGTCCCCTTTTGCCATTAATGTTAACCCATAGTTCATCTGCCCTCTACCATTTTTTGGGCTTTTTATAGTTACATCATGCCAAAGCGATTCGGAGTTGTGCCAAACCTCGTTTCTTTTGTAGGTGCCATAGGCAAATACACCACAAACCAACATAAAATATACAAGAGCAGAAGGCTTTATCAGTTTGTTGGAGTTAATTATGGTGTCGAATCGTACAGCAATATAACAAACTAAAACTCCAATAGAGAGAATAAGACCTATGTAAGGAAAAAATGTCCGGTGGTCATTAGCGATTTGAAAAAGAGGAACAAAACTCGAGCTAGGAAGTAGGGCAATAAAAAACCACAACAAGCCAAAACCAACACCCACCAACTTTCGCGACTTGAAAGAGTAGAGAGCAACAAACAGTAAGAGCAAGATTACGCATAAACCAGATAATATCCGGGGGTCAAAGAAGCTTGATATTACTACGAAATCGGGGTCTGCGCTTAAATCCATAGGCAATATAAAATTGCTTAGATAGTGTGTAATTATATACCATTGAGTCATAAAGTAATCCCATTTAGACACACCAGTATTACTTGAAACAGTAGAATGTGGAGTAAATATAAACTGATTGATTAAAAATAAACTAAAGCCAGCTGTAATTACAGGAAGTGTTTCCTTAAGAGTAGCGATTGTTTTAGTAATCCAAACACGAGCTTTAACGTCTTGCCAACTAAACTTTTCTTCGAATAACAATACATACAAAAACAGCAAAGGAACAAACATTACCCCTGTTTGTTTAGTCCAGATACCAATCACCATAGTAACGAGATACAAGTAATATTTCCGTAACGGCTTGTGCTGAAAAAGAACGAACGAAGCGATGATACAAAGCGTAGAAAAAGAATCAGACCGTGAGATGATATAGTTAATAGTCTCAGCATTAGCAGTGTGCAGTCCATAAAGCCCAACCATTCCCAAAGAAATTATTGGCACAAACGGGTGTCGGTTAAAACTAATATTTAAAATAGTTCTAAAAAAAAAGAACATTAATATAAGCTGTACGATGTACCAAAAAAAGATTGAAGCATGAAAATATACAGGATTAAGTCCTCCAGCAAGCCAATAATCAAGAGCATTCATAAAAGTTACCATTGGGCGATATGCCTGATTTGCGGGAAGGGAGCTAAACGTACTTGCGTCAGTAAAAAACAACAAGGTGTTAGAAAGGTCCGTTATATACGCATTGCTCGAAATAGTATGCGCATCATCAAAGTAGAACCCATTATTAAAATGATTTGAATAAGCCAAAACTAGCAAAGCCAGTAAACTTAACGCAAAGAGTAGAAACTTTATATTTTTGCTCATTAGTAAACTAAAAACACACCAAAAGTAAAGATTTATTATAAGTCATATATTTGGATTTATGTATAAAGGAAAAAGTATATGCGCTGTTGTCCCTGCGTTCAATGAAGAGCGGCAAATAGCTAAGGTCATCACAACAATGCCCGACATCGTTGACCACCTTATTATTATTAACGACTGTAGTTCAGATAATACGAGTCAAGAAGTAAAAGCGTACGTAGAAAAACACCCAAAAATCAAACTAATAGAGCACGCTACAAACCAAGGAGTAGGGGGGGCTATTGCTACTGGTTATAAATGGGTGAGAGACAACAACAAAGACATCGCAGTTGTATTCGCGGGAGATGCACAGATGGAACCTAGAGATTTGTTAGACATCCTCGACCCTGTTGTAAATGATGAAGTAGACTACTCAAAAGCAAACAGACTTTTTTCGGGAGAAGCATATAAAAAGATACCAAAAGTTAGATATTTTGGAAACTCTGTTTTGTCTTTATTAACAAAAATTGTCTCTGGATATTGGCATGTAGCAGATTCTCAAACGGGTTACACAGCTATAAATAAGAAAGCACTACATTTAATTGATTGGGATAAAATGTATAAACGGTATGGTCAACCGAACGACTTATTAGTTCGGCTTAATATTTTCGATTTAAAAGTGAGAGACGTGCCAATTCAGCCAACGTACAACGTTGGCGAAACATCAGGAATTAATATTGGAAAAGTAATGTTTACTATTCCTTGGTTACTTTTTAAGTTGTTCTTTTGGAGAATGAAAGAAAAATATATAATTAGAAACTTTCACCCACTGGTGTTATTTTATTTTACGGGATTTGTGTTTCTTTTTATTACGGCAATCCTTTCATTTCGGTTGGTATATCTTTGGATAGACTACGGTTATGTTCCAATGATGACAGCTTTATTTATGCTGTTTACAAGCTCAAATGCGATTTTATTTTCTCTGTTTGCCATGTGGTTTGATATGGAAGTTAATAAGGGTTTAAAATAGCTCAAAAGAGGGCGGAGTTTGTTCCTTCAGTTTATTATCTGTATATTAGCAGACTATTTTTGTGTAAAAACAAGTACGTGAAGAAAACCCTTGCTCTCCTAACTCTTTTCTTCTGCTTAATAGCAGGAAGTCTGTATAGTCAAAACGCCCCCCAGGCGGTTAACTATCAAGCAGCAATAAGAGACGCCTCTGGAGATCCATTACAATCAACAACCATTAGTATAAGAGTTTCTATTCTTTCAGGGACAGATACGGGAACAATTGTATGGCAAGAAACACACTCTGTTACAACAAGTGATTTTGGTATGATTACCCTGCCTCTTGGAAGAGGGACATCAACAGGAGCAGGAACATTCGGGACGTTTGATGCTATTAGTTGGGGATCGGCACCCCACTATTTACAAATAGAAGTGGATGAAAACGGGGGTACCAGTTATTCTGATTTTGGAACAACAGAGTTGTTATCTGTGCCATATGCTTTGTACGCAGGAGAATCTGCAAATGGTCCACAAGGGGCTCCTGGAGTTACAGGAAGCACAGGTCCACAAGGACTCGCGGGACAACAAGGTTCCACAGGTGCCGCATCTACTGTTCAAGGGCCAATAGGTCCTACAGGAGCGGGCGTAACCGGACCAAGCGGAACTGATGGCACAAATGGCGTAACTGGACCTACGGGAGCAGACTCAACCGTACCAGGCCCAACAGGACCAAGTGGCACAGACGGGACTAATGGAATAAACGGAATAACCGGAGCAACCGGACCAAGTGGTACAGATGGCACAAATGGCGTAACTGGACCTACGGGAGCAGACTCAACAGTACCAGGCCCGACAGGACCAGTAGCTATTGGTTCAGCGGGTCAAACACTTTACCATAACGGGACAGATTGGACGGCCACGAGTAACCTGTTTAATAATGGGACTAATGTTGGTATTGGAGCTCTTTCTCCTGCGGCCAGACTACACATTGTACCAACAAGTCCAGCATCAATTTTAGTTGACCCCTACGGAACAGCAGCAGGCAATACTGGTGAATTTCAATTAAGGGAGTTGACCGCCAATGGAACAAACTTTACAGGATTTAAAGCTCCTGATGCGCTTGCCGCTGATGTAATTTACACCTTACCAATAGGTGACGCAACAGCATCTGGAGATGTGTTAACATCAAATGCAGCAGGTGTTTTAAGTTGGACAACTTCTGCAGGAGAAGCAACCACAGCCTCTAACGGATTAACGTTAACAGGTAGTGATGTTACTTTAGGGGGATCATTAACAAGTAATACGACAATTACACAAGGGGCTAACTTGTTATCTTTTACATCAACAGTAGTCAATGGTTTTAGCGTTGACGGAACAACATTCTCTGTTGATGCTTTAAACAATAGAGTGGGTATTGGAACCGGCACCCCTTCAGTAGCATTAGATGTTCAGACTCCGACCCATGGAGTTGTTAACTTAGAGGGCCCAGGAGGATCAATTATGTCATATCAATTGAAAAATGGACAAGGAACATATAGATTTAAGTCTAATGGCGGCAGTGATCGACTTGACATAGAAAGTACTACAGGGGTAGGGGGGTTAGTATATTTCTATGGCGCAACAGGAAACATAGCATTAGCACCAATATCGGGCAATGTGGGTATTGGGACTCTTTCTCCTGCAGCACATCTACACATTGCACCAACAAGTCCAGCATCAATTTTAGTTGACCCCTACGGAACAGCAGCAGGCAATACCGGTGAATTTCAATTGAGGGAGTTGACCGCCAATGGAACAAACTTTACAGGATTTAAAGCACCTGATGCGTTAGGTTTAAATACAATTTATACATTACCTGTTGCCTATCCAGCGACAGCAGGAGATGTGTTGGCTTCTGATGTGGCAGGCGTATTAAGTTGGAAAACATTAGGTACTATTGTCTGTCCAGCTGGTTTTACAGCCTACAATACCAAGTATTGCATTGAAGACAATGAACGTGCGGCAGGAACATTTTGGACAGCAAGTTCTACCTGTATTGGAATAGAGGGAAGGTTATGTAGTCTTTCTGAATGGTACACCGCCTGTCAAGACGTAGGGTTTGCCAGTATGGCAAATAAAACAGATGATTACGAGTGGGTTGAATTCGGAGGCTTAAACAGCGGTACAGTTGTCGGTAGCGGAAGCTGCACAACAACAAGTACAGACTCTTTTACCAACAACTATGTTTTTAGATGTTGTTTCTCAAGATAAATTGTAACCAACAAACATTAAAAGCCCTAACATTTGTTGGGGCTTTTTGTTTGTTATTAACAGGATTTTCTCAAACCGTTACAGGAAAGTTGCTTGGAAATCAAAGCAGGGAGTTCATATATTTAAGTGAAGTTATCGGTAATAAGTCGTACAAAATAGATTCGTGTAAAATAACAAGTGGAGATTATCGGTTTAACCTTCAAAACAAACCTGTTGGGTATTATCAGTTAAGCATACAGCAAGGGAACGGTGTTGAGATAATATATAACGAAAAAGACATTGTGATAAATTTTGCAGACACCATTCTTCAAAATAATTTAGTGGTGCTTCAATCGGAAGAAATAACTTATTATGGAGCTATAAATATTATAGTAGAACCGTTCAAAAAATTGGGAAAACGTTGACAATTGAGCAAAGTTACCTTGAAAAAGGAGGTGAATTATGGCAAAAACTGCAAAGACAAAGAGACTCGTTAGATATTGCCAAACGTAGCTATTTAAAACAGCTTTGCGAAGAACACCCAGAATCACTTTTTTCTAAATTAGTTGGAGCTACAATTCGTCCCATTTATTCTAGTCAGGAGGAGCAGAAAAATCATTTTTTTGATAATATAGATTTTTCAGACCCCGTTGTGGTTCGAAGTTCAATTTTACCATCTGCGATGATGGAATTTTTTCAATTACACACCGAGTACAATGAAGGTGGTTTCCAGCGTTCAATAGATAAAATATTAGGTTTAGCATCAGCTCACGATGAAGTGTATGAGTTTTGCCTAAACTTTATTTTAGACCTATTTAACCGCGTTGGTCCCGACATCGTATTTCAATATGTTGTAGAAACATACTTGTTGGATGGTGGTTGTAGTGAAGCAAATGTCAGTGAACATATATCAGCACTTGCAGAAAACTATAGAGTATTGCAAACAGGAAATAAAGCTCCGTTTTTTATAGCTACAACAATTGATAACGACTCGTTTGTTTTAGAACAACACCTGAGTAAAAACAAATACACAGTGCTCTTTTTTTGGTCGAGTCACTGTGCATTTTGTACAGAAACGACACCCCAACTCATTGATTGGAAAAAACAAAATCCAAACGTCTCAGTTGTTGGAATTTCTTTAGACAACAATAAAGAGGAGCTAGACAAGTACTTAACTAAAAAAACAGTTCCCTGGGAAAATATATGTGACTATAAAGGGTGGAAATCAGACATTGTTTTACAGTACAAAATTCACAAGACACCATCGTTTTATGTACTTGATTCTAAGGGCGTAATTGTCTCAAAACCAAAAGATATGAGTACTCTTTCAAGGTTAAATATGGATAAAGTGAAATAAATTGTATATTTTTACCTACGCGTTTGAAAATCCTAACATTCAATCATGCCAAAACTAAGATTATACTTTATACTTTTTATCAGCATTTCTGCTTGTCAAGTGTATTCACAAAGTGTTGCAGGAGGGTATTATCATACTGTTTTTTTGTGTGCGGATAGCACTGTTTGGTCATCAGGCACAAACTACTCGGGGGAATTAGGTATAGATACCACCGCACTACCTGAACCAGCACAGATAGAGTCTTTACAAAACATTGTAGCGGTTGTAGCAGGAGGAAACCACTCGTTAGCTCTGGACGCAAACGGACACGTTTTTGCGTGGGGCTTAAACGATCAAGGACAACTTGGAGATAGTTTGGTTTCGTATTCAATAGACCCGATAGAGCTAGACATCGAAAACATCATTAAAGTTGCGGCAGGAGAATCTCATTCTTTTGCCATTCGAAACGATGGAAAAGTATTTGCCTGGGGGAAAAACATTTCGGGTCAGCTCGGTTTAGGGCACAATTTAAAGGTAAAAACACCAACTCTTGTTGATGCGGTTAGTAATGTAGCAAGCATCGCGGCAGGGCAGACACATACGATTGTAGTACTAACAAATGGAAACGTTTGGGCATGGGGAGACAATAGCCAATATCAACTTGGAAATGGAACAACAATTTCTAGCAATAATCCGATTCTTGTTCCTGTTGTTGCAGACGCAAAGGAAGTTGCCGCAGGGTTTTACCACAGCGCAATTGTAAAAAATGACGGCTCAATTTGGACTTGGGGTTATAACGCATTTGGAATGCTGGGCAACGGAACATTATTAAACAGCACGACCCCAACACCTGTCGCGGGGGTAAATAACGCGATAGAAATATCAGCAGGACAATATCATACCATTGCAAGAACAGCTGATGGAGCATCAATTTCATGGGGGAAAAATAACTATGGTCAAGTAGGAAACGGCAGTACTCAAGACGAGAGCGTGCCATATATTCTCGCTTCATCAGGTACAGCAGGTATTTTCTCCGGGATATACCACTCAGGATTTTACATAAACTCGGGTCAACCATTTGTTTGGGGTTTAAATTCAAATTATCAAGTAGGAATTGGCTCGACAAGTAATCAAACTGCACCAACGACATCAAATTTAGGGTGTCCGATTACTAAGATGGAGCCCGTTTGTTTTACTGAAGCTAACTTTTACCCTTCATCATCGAATATTTGTCAAGGAAGTGAGATCAATTTTACAAATATGAGCTCAAACAGCTTCGATTTCGATTGGAAAATTAACGGGATAACGTATTCTCAAGACACTAACTTCAGTGCTGTATTATCAGACACGGGGAATTATGAAATAATGCTAATAGCAAATCCTGACGGTTGTCCAGACACAACAACACTTACAATAACGGTTGACGAAAAGCCATCAGCAACACTTTATTCACAAGGGTTAGCTTGTGATGATATAGATTCGTTGGCGTTAGTTGCTGTAGGTAGTTCAGGAACATGGCAAGGAACAGGTGTTACCGGCAATTCATTTAACCCTTCGTTGGTTGGGGTTGGCAACCACCAAGTTGTTTACTCAATGACAAATGGCTCTTGTACAAATTTCGACACGCTAACGATAAGTGTTGGCACAACACCAACGGCTGATTTTGTCTTTGTCGAGACTAGCGACACGATTAGCTTTAATAACCTTTCAATTAACGCAACGAATTACGAATGGTATTTTGGAGACGGGCAAACTTCATCACAAGAAAGCCCAACATACGTTTACACGGAAGAAGGCACGTATTATGTGTTGTTGTTAGCGACAAACATTTGTGGAACCGAAACGCACCAACAGACAATTACAATATCTGCAACCGGCATCTCGACTCTCAACCTTCAACCTTCAACTTTTAATATATATCCTAATCCAGCACGAAACAAAGTTTTGATTGTGCAAGAAGAAGGAAGCTTTTCTTCATACTCCATTGTAAATGGATTAGGACAACTAATTTTATCGGGCAAGATAGCTTCTGATAAAACAGAAATTGACCTATCTACTGTTGCTACGGGAAGCTATGTAATACAACTGCAAGGGAAAGAGATTATTAATCAACCATTAATAATTAGTAAATGAGCAAATTAAAACATTTAGTATTGGTACTGCTAGTGTTGGGCTTGTTTGTCTCAACAGCATATTCAGCAACGTATACGGTTGTAAACAATAACGATACAGGTGGTGGATCTTTACGTCAGGCAATAATCGATGCTAATGGTAACGCAGGAGTTGATAATATCAACTTTAATATTGCGGGGAGTACCGAAGCTGATAGAACTATTATTTTACTTTCAGCTTTGCCGATTATTACCGAGGGAGTTATTATTGATGGCACAACACAAACAGCGGGGGCAGTATTTGGCGTTTCAGATGCTAAAATAAAAGTTGACGGAAATGGAGGAACCTTTAGTCTAATTGAAACATCTGGCGCGAATTCTTTCGAAATTTACGGTCTTTACCTAACGAATACCACAGGCACAACAAGCGTTGGCATTAAACTTGGTTCTGCATTACTTGGCACATTTAAAATAGGAGCGGCCAACAAAGGAAATGTTGTTAGTGCAATTGCTGATGTAGGATCTTTTGAAATGGCTATAAAAATATATGCTGATGGCTGTGTTGTTCAGGGGAATATAATTGGTCTAAGCCCAGATGGAGTGACTATAGAGGCAAATGGTGGTGACGGCATATACACTAGGGCAGAAAGTGTAGTCATTGGTGGTGAAAACCCAGGAGAGGGAAATGTTATTTCGGGCAATACTGATGACGGAATATACCTCTGGAATGGAGGGGAAGTAGTGAAAGGAAATATTATCGGATTAGATTATACGGGTACTGTGGACAAAGGAAATGGTGGTAGAGGAATTTGGTGTAGAATCAGCAATGCCACTATTGGTGGGGCAACTGTTGGAGCCAGAAATATAATCTCAGGCAACGGAGCGGAGGGAATAGACATTGATGGAAGTTATGCTGTGGTTGTGGGAAATTATATAGGGACTGACATTAATGGAACAGCAGCGATACCTAATTCCGGTGGCGTGACGATAGGCCTTGGGAGCAACGCAACGATAGGCGGCAGTTTGGCTGGTGAAAGAAATATTATATCAGGAAACACAGGCAACGGAATTAATGTAAACGATCAAGATGTTTTAATTCAAGGAAATTATATAGGCACAACTGCCGATGGGTTAAGCGCTCTTGGGAACACAAGTTCGGGAATATTTTTTAATTCTTCATCGTCTGCTTATCGAGTAACAATAACTAACAATGTAATTAGCGCAAATGTTGATGGGATTTATTTTAGTTCAGGCGGGGACACAACAATAATTAAGCAAAACAAGATTGGAACGGATAAAAATGGTACAGCAAACCTCGGAAATTCAGGTTATGGAATAAAGTTCAATTCAGGAAGTTCTGCGGCAGTGGACGTACTAATCGGTGGATATAATATTGCTGACAAGAACATTATTGCGTTTAATGGAACCGAAGCTATTTTGGTTAGCAACGACAACAACCAAATTGAAATTCGCAAGAACAGTATGTTTAGTAACTCTCAAACAACAGGTAATGGAGGTATTGTGCTAAGTGGTGCAGCGAATAATAGTAAAATAACACCTAGATTTTATGGATATACAGGCTCATTATTATCAGGCTGTGCTGTGCCAGGAGATACCATCGAGATATTTATTGATACATCGAGCCCTCTCTATGTCGAAGGGAAAGATTACGTTGATCAAGTTATTGCTAACGGAACAGGGTCTTGGTCGTATGCTGGCAGTTTTTCGGGAGATTATTCGGTTACAGGGACCAATTTGGGAGAAAATACATCAGCGTTTGCATTGTACAATCCTAGCGATATTCCTCTTATAACCACCGATGCTGTAAATAATATTTCCGCTACAACTGCTGTTGGAGATGCAACCGTTATTTGTGATGGAGGCAGTGCAGTTACGGACAGAGGCTATTGTTGGAACACATCAAGCTTCCCAACAATAGCAAACTCATTTAGTTCAAGCGGAAGCGGAACAGGTGTGTTCTCAACAACAATTACCGGATTAACGGCTGCAACACTATATTACACAAGAGCGTATGCCACAAACAGTAATGGAACAGAATATGGAACAGAAATTTCATTTTTCACCCTAGCAAATGAACCTACAGCACACATTACAGGATTTGCCGCGTCTAACCCTGGAGCTTATAGTATTGATTTATCTTGGACACAGGAAGCATCAGCTAGTGGATATATTATTATTGAAAGAGTTGGGTCTGCGTCAACATTTGTTCCTGTAGATGGCATGAATTATACCGTTGGGCAAACGGTGGGTGATGGTGAAGTTGCGGCTATTGTCGGCACTGTTTCATCTGTGACCATTACCTCTTTATCACCCTCAACAAACTATTACTTTATTATCATTCCGCTTGATTGGGATGGCTCTAATTATCAAACGTACAATTATTATACTGACCCTACAATACCTTCAGCAAATGAGACAACATTAGTTGGAGTGCCTGTATATTGTTCTTCAGCAGGAGACGGAGGGAGTATCGGAAATATGTTTATTAGCCAGATAGATATTGATGGGGACTTAGCAGCTGACATAAGTAATCTCTCCGGAACCTGTGGCGAAACATACTCTGATTTTACAGCGCAAGTTGCGGATGTCACAATAGGCTCTAGTTACAATTTCGATTTTACAGGAGGGGGCTGTATGGGGTCAAGTACGTATGGAATGGTTGTTTTTGCTGACTGGAATATAGATGGGGACTTTGACGATGCTGGCGAAAAGGTAATAACATATGACGGTTCTTCAACTTCGTTGATGTCCTTTTCGTTTACTGTGCCAACAGGCGCGACCATAGGCTTAACGGGGTTACGGGTAATTACGGATAGATACTCCACATCTTCGTCCATAACCCCTTGTATAAACAGTCATGGTGGAGAAACCGAAGATTACGGTTTAAACATTATTTACCCCTATTGCCTTGTTGACGGGACTAATTCTTCTAACGGTCATTTAAAGAACGTGTCCCTAAACACACTTAATAGAACAAGTACATTTGATGGGTTTGTTATTGCTCCCGAAACCACTACAATATTCACTGGAGATAGTTATAATATTTCGATAACACAAACGAACAACGCTGCTAGCGGAGGATGGACCGCAGCATGGATTGATTGGAATGGAGACGGAGATTTTCTCGACAGCGAAGAAGAAGTTGTAACCCCACAAAAAGATCTAACAGTTGGAGACTATATGTGGTCTACCGCTATAACAGTTCCAACCACGGCACTCAAACAACAAGTAGGTATGCGTGTAGTTTGGAAAGATGGAGGAGAAACGGCTCCTACACCTTGCGACTCTTACACAAATATGATTGACTGGGAAGATTATTTTATTGATACACAGGCAGGCTGCGAAATAGTTATTTCGGATGTTGTCACTGATAATTTGTGCGCAGGAGACGCTAGTGGAAGTGTAGACATTACACCATCAGGGGGTATCCCTAGTTTTTTAATAGAACAAATTGGAACCACAGTAACGCAAAATTCAAGTACAGGATATCCCGCGCCTTATGGTAATTATTATTGGGGAGCCAAACACCAATTTTTAATTGACGCGGCTGAAATTTCTCAAGTTTATGGGGACATAGGGTCTTTGGCGTTTGATGTAGTAACAGCACAAGGCATAGCTCTTACAGGTTTTACCCTAAAAATGAAAAACACAGCAGTTGGAGATTTATCAGGGGGTTTTGATAATGATGATGCAAGTTTTACTCAGGTCTATTATAGCCCATCTTACACAGAATCAGTCGGCTGGAACACCCACGTATTTGACGAAGCCTTCGCGTGGGACGGTTCATCAAATATCTTAATACAAGTGTGCTTTAATAACGGCAACTATACGAATAATGCTATTGTGAATTTAGATGATTTAGGCTATCCTGTTACAGCTTATTACAGAGCGGATAATAGCACAGTTTGTGACGGGACAACACCTACAAGCACGTACAACACAAGACCCATTATGGAATTGGGTTATGGGTATGATTTTTCATGGTCGAATGGCGCAACAACGCAGGACATCTCCGGCTTGGCTGTAGGAACCTATAATGTATCGGTTGATGATGGTGGTTGTATTAAAACAGGCTCTTACACGATTACAGAGCCCCCTGCACTTACTGTTGATGCGGGATCTAATTTTTCAGATTGTTTCTCTGGGAGCACGTACCCAATAGGGGGCCCACCAACAGCTTCGGGGGGGATTACACCGTACACTTATTCATGGAATGACGGGGGTGCCAATTTAGATGATTTAACAGTTTCTAATCCCAACGCAAATCCAACCGCGGCAGGGGCATATATATTAGATGTTACCGTAACCGATGGTAATACATGTGCAGCATCAAGCCCAATTACGCTAGATATTTACGATAATCCAATACTAACAGGCGTAGCCACAGATGTTTTCTGTAATGGAGGGAACAGTGGTTCAATCGACCTTACAATATCAGGAGGAACCCCTGCGTATGTTTATAATTGGCAACATGGCCCAACCACAGAGGATGTTTTTAGTTTAGTGGTAGGCAACTATTATATAACAGTAACGGACGTCAACGGGTGCCAAGTATCAGACAGTTATATAATTACGGAACCGCCAGCGCTTTCTGTTACTGCAGTAACAGATGCAAATGTTTCTTGTAATGGGGGTAATGATGGTCAAGCGACAGCAACAGCAAGTGGCGGAACACCTACTTATACTTATGCGTGGGATGACCCAGGTTTTCAAACATCTTCTACCGCATATTCAGTGCCCATAGGAACATTCACAGTAACAGTAACAGACGCAAATGGGTGCATAGAAACTGATTTTGTTAATATTACCGAGCCGCCAGCGTTATCACTTACAATAAGCCCATTTGACGAATCTTGCCCTGGGCTATGTGATGGTAGCATGACAGCAACAGAATCGGGAGGAACAGCCCCTTACACTTATGTGTGGGACGACCCATTAACTCAAACTGCTGCTACTGCAACAGGGTTATGCGTGGGAACATACACCGTAACTGTAACAGACGCAAATGGCTGCTATATAATAGATTTTGCTGGGATAGCCTCGCCACCAGCTTTAGCAGGAGCATATACAATTGGAGGAGCTACACCAAACTACCCCACCATAAGCGATGCGGCAAACGATCTGATGTGTAAAGGAGTCTCAGGTCCCGTTACAATGAATATAAGAGACGGAGTTTATAACGAACAGGTTTACATTGGTGTAATTTCAGGTACTTCAACATCTAACTATGTTACGTTTCAGTCAGAAATTGGAGATAGTACTGCGGTAACAGTTGAATATACAGCCACAGGCACCGGAGACAACTATGTGTTTGACATAAATGGAGCAGATTATATTAATTTAAATCAGCTTTCAATAAATGCAAACGATGCAAACTACGGAAGGGGAATCGTTATTCAAAATGGAGCAACAGACATCAAAATATCTAATTCAGTAGTTAAAGGACCCTCAGCTACTACTGCCAATATAAACAAGGTAAATGTATATTCCCCTAACACTTTAGACGATGGCACGACAATTAGCAATTGTTTAATAATTGACGGTAGCTATGGAATCTATTTGAACGGAACCACAGCAGAATTAAACACAATCATTTCAGGAAACAAGCTTAAAGACCAGTTTACTTATGGAATATATTGTTGGTATCAAGAGGCGATAGAGGTTTCTAAAAACACCTTTGTGGCAGCAAATAATAGCGCCAATTATTATGCTGGATTTTTCAAGTATTGCCACAAAGACATCTTTGTTGCAAAAAACAAATTGGACAAACCAGCAGGCGGAGGCAAGGGCTTTTATTTTGATAATTGTAGCGGAAGCGGGGGTCAAGAAGGAAGAATTTATAACAATATGATTAGTGCAGGACCATCTAGTTCAGTAAGTTACGGGCTTACTTTTTGGAGTTGTAGCTACCAAAACATATATCATAACTCTATTAGAATAGAATCGTCAGACGCTGCAAACGGAAGAGCATTCTATACCGGATATGGATCGTTCTTAGACATTTACAACAATATTTTTTCTAATTTCGGTAGTGGGTATGCTATATATGTTCAGCTTTCCCCAGGCATAAGCGCAATGGACAATAATGATTTATATTCAACTGGGACATACGTTGCTCATTATGACGGAGTAGATTATACCTCCGTAGGGAATTGGAACGCGGGTACCGGTTTTGATGCAGCTTCAATATCAGAAGACCCGCTGTATACTTCTAACACTAATCTACACTTAACTACGCCCTCACCAATTGGGTTATTGGGAGGAGCAAATTTAAGCTCAATAGTTCCTGCCGACATAGATGGCTCAATTAGAGCAACAACACCATGGATGGGTTGTGGTGAGCGCATCGTATATTATTGGGTAGGAAACGCAGGGCAATGGTCAGATTTTACTAACCATTGGGCGAGTAGTTCGGGTGGAGCGCCTGACATAGGAACAACCCCAAAAGGATCTGATTATGTAATTTTTGACAGCAACTCTTTTACAGGGCCACTCCAACTTTTAGAAATTGACGTTAATGGATACGCTAAGCAAGTTGATTTTCAAGATGTAACCCGAACACCAGTTTTTCATGGAACAGGAGCATTAATTATCGGACAGTAGTCCTTGTTGAGCGGTCCACGCCTCGTGGAGTATCATTTTCCCAACTTTTTACCTATATTTGTATAGCCTAGCCCTAACAATGAAAAAACTACTACTTTTTGCTGTCTTATTAATCATCACAGAGCTTGGCTTTTCACAATCGGGCTCAGGAATTGTCACCGAAGGGACCGACTCCGTAATGATATATACTAACAGCGTTAAAACGGCTACATTCAGTAAGGCAGGCCAGCTGAGAATGGGAACACTCGGAGTATTCAATTCTTCAGCTTTGTTGCAATTAAATTCT
>JAESTK010000273.1 GCA_016763645.1 Flavobacteriales bacterium | reverse complement strand
TAGTCTTGTCGGCATCTTGATATTGTATGAATATACCTTCTTGTCTCAAACCGAAATATCCAATTATAAATATGTACAAGGTCTGGGCAGTCGAAATGATTTTGAAACCAAATTGTAATTGTATGTAATCAGATTGTATGATCCAGATGACACAAAAGGAGATGAAAAAGAATATGATCTCAAATATCATCAGATACCTAAGCCAATTGACCGTTATCGCTTCATGATAAGAAAACTCATGATCAATTTTTTTCCTGTGCCCAATCAAGAGGGTAAGGCTCCATACGGGGTATAGCACATAAATAAAGGCCATTATAAGTCCGTGGTATCTCAAGTGCAGAGGAAGTTCACCATCTCTAAAGATAACAGCATTTTGTACATAAACATCTGTATTGCTGTCAAAAAATAAGACATAATAAAATGAGGTTAGTATTATAAAAAATGGTAGTAAATGGAACCAATAATACTTCAAATGGAATGGTTGCTCGACAATGAGAGCACACACATATAGAAACAATACTGGGGCGCTTAAATACGGAAGTAACGCAACGGGGAATAGGATAACTTGAGGAATATTTGTTATATCTGATTCGGTACTTACATAGTAAAATAAAAGTTGTATAGCACTAGTTATTAGCCATATAGAAAGAATAATATCAAAATTTTTCTTTTCCTTTTTAGTGATAAGGAGGGTTGTTAGAAAAAAAGCAATACCAATTCCTATGAAAAATAGCTGACTCATTTATTTTTTTGTTGTGATAAATCACTCTTTGCTATAAGTAAGATTAATCGCCAATTTCTTATTGTTCCCAGAACAAGAAAGACTAAAAAGGACTTTCAGACTATGGTTCTTTAGAGGGAAATATTGGTACATTTAATATGTAAATATTCTGCTAACCGTTTCTTTCTCCATTTCAAATAATATTGTGACTAACTTCTTAAGTATTTTTCTTACATAAAACAAAAGTCACCATTTAATTTTAGACAACTTAGAACAATTTTAATAATTCGCAGGGCAGTATTTTCTTTTCATTTTCGATTCTCCAGATGATTCACTATTACATCATTTATCTCATTTAAAAAAGTAAAATTCCTATCTCTGGAATTAAACAAGGCAACAAATGAGGTGTCAGCGTTAAACTTGACCAAAGTTGCACTCGTACCTGGCAAACTTCCTGTATGCCAATAAACGGTTCTCCCGTTGTTTACTGATACATTCCACCCCATCGAATAATAGTTGTTTCTATTTGTTTCTAAATGCTTTGGAGCGGACAACATCATATCAATTGTTTCTTTTTTTAATATTGTTTCTAAATTGTCTATGATTTGTAATAAATCTTCAGCAGTTGAAATCCAGCCTCCATGGCTGTCCATAGCTTCTAAATAGAATCCTCCTTGTGGTCTTGGTACTTTATTGTTTTCGTCTGAGTAAACAGAACTTACTTTGGAGGCTCCTGGAAAGTCATAATATTGGGATTCCCTCTTGAATTTTTTCGATAGTTTTGTTTTTCCAAGTACTGTGTTTGAAATACCTAACGGGGTTAAAACTTCTTCTTGAATGTACTCTCCATAAGTTAAACCCGTCTTGATTTCTATTATTCGACCCAAAACGTTGTATCCAAAATTCGAATAACTATATCTCGTACCCGGTTCGTAATCTAATGACTGTATGAGCATATAATTGATTACTGCACTTGAACTTGGAGGTGATGGAATTTTAAATTCTTTGCTTATTTGTTTTGATATGAACATCGGGTCATTATAGTCGCTATGAACCCAACCTCCTGTATGATTTAGTAAATTTTCTACTGTTATTTTTTCCCAATTTGAGTCTATAATATTTTCTGTTGCAAAGCCTCCATGTCGCAATAGCTCAACAATATTGTCACCTAACTTTAATTTTCCTTGTTCAACCAATTTTAAAATACCAATTGCAGTTATTGGTTTTGAAATACTTGCAATTCTAAATCTTGAAGTATTTTGAGTAGATATTTCATTTTCTTTATCAATAAACCCAAAACTTTTTAGAGAAACAGTATTTTCATTTTCACTAAACCCAATTACCCCTCCAGGTATTTCATTTTTTTGCATTATCTGGACAATTCGCTCTCCTAACCCTTCATTTTTTTCTTTAAAACCATTATAGGATTGTGTATGCTTTTTATCGCTACCACAACTTATCAACAACAGCATTGTACAATACAACAATTTCATTCGTTATTTCTTTTTTCTCTTATTGGCTACAATGTTAAAATAAATTCAGTTTTAATCGACTTTATCGATAGTTACCTTCCTGTCGGCAAACAGGAACGAAGTTCGACTATTTTTCTTACAAAGTCAACTATTTTGGAAACTTCTCTCTAATCTTATCCAAACACAAGTTATTAATACTGATAATACGGAAACCCTGTCTGCCGAAAGACAGGCTCGATGTTGAGCATCGAGGAATTCTTTTCGATTAAACCAAAAATTGAAACAGATCTGGTTTATCATTCAAGTAATCGCCATAAAAGTTGTGTAATTTCATCTTCGTAATTAATGGCTTTAAATCTGATGGTGATTTTAACTGAATTCCGACAACTGCAACATCATTCTCACGATTGGCTTTTTTGGTATATTGAAAATGTGTAATATCATCATTATGTCCTAAAATTTCTACCACAAACTCTCTTAATGCTCCAGCACGTTGTGGGAATTTAATAATAAAATAATGCTTTAGGTTAGCATAAATAAGTGCACGTTCTTTAATTTCTGCAGTTCTGGTAATATCATTATTACTACCACTAATCACACAAACAACATTTTTTCCTTTAATCTCTTCAGCATAAAAATCTAATGCAGATATGCTTAACGCTCCTGCTGGTTCGACTACTATAGCATCTTTATTATAGAGATCTAGAATAGTCTGACATATTTTACCTTCTGGAACTGTAATCATATCATCCAAATTCTGTTTACAAATAGCAAAAGTCTTATCGCCAACTTTTCTAACTGCTGAAGAAGGTAGACCAGAGCGTTCACTCGTTTGGTTGAAGATGTTTAACTTATCTTTTTCACTAAGTTGTATAAACGCTTTCATATTTAATTGTTCTTCATGATTTTAGCTAT
>JAESTK010000357.1 GCA_016763645.1 Flavobacteriales bacterium | reverse complement strand
GATGAAATGTTTTCCACTATGCTGTTGCATTTGTTGCATTATATAAAATTTAAATGATATTGATTTGTTCCAAACATTTTATCAATCATTTATATGAGCAATGAGTACATTCATTTATGTAACAAATTTCTGATGACGCATAAGAGAATTTATTTTTTTGCGATTTGTATTTTTTATTTCGAATTGAATTCATAACACTTGCTAGCAGCTTATTATCGTAGTTTTAAAATTTGACTTATTGCAAAAGAAGGTTCACTTTGAAATTAGATATTATTTTAGAGAACAGTATTTAATGTAAGTTAATAATGATGATCAAAAAAATATTTTTAATTGTCATGATGCTAAGCTATGGTGTGATGTATGCTGATTGGAATCGAAATGAAAATCATCATCAAGCTCAATTTACAGTATCGTGGCAAGATAATAATTCTGTACAGTCATCTGTCAGTGTACCGAATATATTTACACAGCAAAATATATCATCTACAAATTCGATTCCATCATTTATAGTTTCATCAAATAAAATACCAAATAAATCTACATTACAAACATCAAAAGTTCATCACCAAACTCAAGATACTCAACTTGTTTATTGTCTTGTCGCTGCAGATGGGCAAAAAGAAATTGTAAGTAAAGAACGATTTGATAAAGAGCTTAATCAGGTAACTGATGATTATGTACAGTCGGCTCAAAATTATTTTGGTTGTGATATGCATGTTCTTGCTCCAATGATTAATAAAGCTATTTTACAAGGAACTATTAATTCTCATGATATGCATAATCTACTTGTTCATCAAGCTATAACTCATGTAATTATGACTGGACAAACGGTAGCAGGGATGATGAATACTTTTTCTAATTATCCTTGGGTTGCAAGTAAAGATTTGAGCCATCTAAGTTTTGATGATCAAATTATGATCAATTATGTTATCTCTCGATTGGCATATTGTAATAACAGTCAAACAGTTGAACCTGCACAGGGGTGTTTACGTGCTTTTGATGATGCACAAGAAGCTCAAAGTGAAAATGAGCGGGCGGTGTACCAAGAAAAATGTAGATCATGTTATTCAGCATTACTCAGTAATGCAAATATATTATCAAGAGATATTACGTTGAGTAGTAACAGTATGCAAGCAGATTTGACAGATGTGTATTATCGTTCAGCTGAATTAATTAATACAATTGAGGCTCAAAGAAAATCTCATACTGGTATGCAATCAAGTGCATATCATGAAAAATATATTGATCGATTAATTGAACGAGAGTCTGTAGTTTTAAAAACATTGCAAAATGATTCTCGATTGACAGAACTCACGGATGTAAAATTTACATTATCTGCAGATGTGAGTGGATATTTGATGGCAAATAATTTGAACTATACATCATTTACCAATCAAAATTGTATCTACTTTCAACATCTTTTGACCAATCAAATTGTCGACCTTTTAGAAAAAAATGTTGGAATGGCCAGTAAAAATTTGAAAGATAAAGTTATTGCTAATTTTATTAAGCACACCTGTCATCTTGCAGTTTTAGCGCAACAGTTAAATAAAAATTATGAAATTATGCAGGCAGTTGTTTTAGCAGATCTCAGTGAGTTTTTTACGGTAATTGGCGATGCAGCTCTTGACTGTACGCGAGATATTGTTATGGGTGTCGGACTTGGCACTATCAGATCTTTACAGTCATGGGTGGTATTGGCATATGATTTGACGACAGCTCCTTTGCAAACAATCGGGCAAGGTGTTGACGCCTTGATCAATACAGCTTGTTTGTGTGGCCAGATTGCAGAAACAGTTGCGCATTGCCTACCATCGACTCAATTTAAAAACTCACAAGATCTTACGCTAAGTTTACAGCGTTGCATAGATCATGTAGATCAGTTACCTAGACATGATCTATTAGATGATATATCTCAAAAGTATCAATCAGCTAAAACAGGATTGTCACAAGTATTAGAGTCGAGTATTCCTGTTATTCAATCAATGATACAAAGACCTGCTCAAGAAAATATTGCCGATGTTACGCAATCTATTCTTGATGTAATTTTAATTGATACGATTGTAAAATCATTATCCTATGCAGCTCAATTTGCAAAAGTCCATCTTTTTGGGGCTGCGGAAAAGATGACGCAATCGATAGCACCTCATTTAATGCATGAACCATTTCATTTTGCAACGACACCGGCTGGAGATGTAATTGCATGCATTGATAAAACTGGTGAAATAATTAGCGATGTTGCTCAGGTTGCAGCAGCTGGAATGGTTGATGGATCATTATTGACTGCAAAATATATTGCTCAAGGTAAGGTGCTATCGGATAAAATTCAAAAGTTGACCAATGCTGATAAAGAGGAAATTGCTTTATTGCAAAAGTCGTTAGAGCCTTATTTGCGCACGGATATTTTATTGCCGGGATTGACCGAAATTAAAGGAATTCGCCAAATTAATAACTTCAGAGAAATTACAAAAAATTTTACAACTATTGAAAAATTAGCGGAACATGAAATTTTATATTTAAATACTTGCAATTGGTTGTATCCTCAATCAGTAGAAATCAATAATAAAGTTAGACTTTTTGGTCTGAAAATTCTTGATGCTGAAATTAAAGAATTTGGATTATTTCATTCTTTGCTTGGTGATGTGAAACCAGGGTGTATTGATACTGCCATGTCCGGAGGGCATTTATTAGCTGCTGAAGTAAAGTCAGCAACACATATTATTGAAGAAATTATATCTTTGAATGATGGTTTTTTTGATATGGCTATTAAGCATATTGATAGTACAGGGTTGAGTGTTACAAAAACTTATTTTCCTTATGGTAAAACACCATCGCAATGTGTAGATATAATTGTTGATGCCATTAAAAACCCTAAGTTTATAAAACAAGAATATTCAAATAATATTAAGAAAAAAATCTTTAATATTACTAATCAGAAAGATCAAATATTTACATTATATGTTGAAAATGGAAGAGCTACGTTTCATCGATTTAACCCTTTAAAAAAGTAAGATTATTATGAAAATTAAACAAAATGATATGTTAGAGTTGAGTGCAAATTATTATTATTCTTTATATGATAAATTTCAGCAGGACATATCGTATATTACAGCATTTTTACATAATGTTTCTGTTGATAAATATACAATTAAGACATTTATACATTCTTTATCAGCTAGAGGCAATGCCTTCAATCATGTTGGTATTAGTAAAGATAAT
>JAESTK010000221.1 GCA_016763645.1 Flavobacteriales bacterium | reverse complement strand
GTTGAAGCGGAAACCCACGAGGCAGAGCCTCGGGGAATTCTTTCTGATTAAGTCGCTCCATATCATCATAACTTTTACGGAGTAGTTATCACTTATCCCGCAATGCTGCTCTTGCATCGTTACAGACGACACTGTTGCACCATCATAATAAGTGTGCTAACCTTTTAACTGCGCCCATAACAAGAATTTTCGCACAAAGGGTAGTTGCAGTTAATGGTCTGCTCATACAATACTATCTTCGCGTTCGCTTTGAAGCAAGACCACTCATATAAAAATATATTACGAATTGCATTTCCGCTTTTCATTAGCTACTTCGGGCAAAACGTTGTAAACGTTACCGATACTGCTTTTATGGGACGTGTTGGCGAAACTGAACTGGGAGCAGTTGGTAATGCAGGGCTATTTTATATGCTTTTTATTTTAATTGCGGTTGGTTTTTCTAATGGTCTGCAAATAATTATAGGGCGAAAAAATGGTGAGAACGACTATAAAACTATTGGTCGGCTTATCCAACAAGGGTTATATTTTTCACTTCCGCTGGCATCCATAATGTTTTGCGTGCTTTATTTTTTCTCGAATGATATTCTAGGGTTGTTTGTTAAGTCACCCCAGATTTTAGAAACAGCTACTGCATTTTTAAAAGTCAGGTCGTTTGGCATTTTCTTTGCGATAGTCAATTTAGTGTTTACCGCTCTTTTTGTTGGTATTGCAAAAACAAAAGTTCTTTCTATTGCCTCTTTGGTAATGACTTTAACCAATGTGCTGCTAGATTACTGCTTAATTTTTGGGAAATTCGGTTTACCCGAACTTGGTGTTGAAGGTGCTGCCCTTGCTTCTACAATAGCTGAAATTGCAAATACTATCGTTTTAGGTGGCTACATTCTTCTCTATATCGACCTCGGCAAATACGAGTTATTTAGGCTGGTAAAAATTAACCCAGAACGACTAAAACGAATCTTAAACCTTTCATACCCCATGATGTTACAAAACTTTTTATCATTCGGATCGTGGTTTATTTTCTTTAGTATTATAGAGCATTTAGGTGAACGAGAATTAGCAATATCTCATATAATCAGAAGTATTTACATGCTTATAATGATGCCTGTTTTTAGCTTAACAAGTGCAACAAACACCCTCGTAAGTAATTTAATTGGGCAACACGAATCGGATAAAGTTATCCCCGTAATTTGGAAATCTACCTTATTGGGATTGGCGTCTAATCTTGCCATTGGTATCTTTATATGGGCTGCTCCCGAAATGATTTTATCCATTTTTACCAACAACACCGATTTAATTTCTGAATCGATTGGTTCGCTATTTGTAATCAGTTTCTCTATGTTTTTGTTCACCATTGCCTTTCTACAATTTACGGGCATTAACGGCTCGGGCAATACAGTACATAGTTTAATAATTGAAGCTATAAATATTTCCATCTACCTAATTGCCACTTATATAGCAGTAGAAATATTAGCCGCACCTTTAGAGGTTGTTTGGAGTACCGAGTTTGTTTACTTCACTTTTTTAGCTTTAATGTCATATTTCTATATGAAAAGTGATGTTTGGAAAGGAAAGAAAATTTAACTTAGCAAAATGAGAATTTTATTGGCTAAACAAGAGATTACGACTTACAATTCATAGTTGCCTTGTCATTATAAAATGGAAAAGAGATGATTGAGCTTGAATTTGAATACCGCAAAATTCACTTAAAATAATGCCAACACCATTACGAATTATTTATTTCGGTACACCTGATTTTGCTGTTGCTTCGCTCAATGTTTTAGTAGAAAACGGATATGATATTGCTGCTGTGGTTACTGCACCAGATAAGCCCGCAGGTCGAGGGCAAAAATTGAGGCAAACTGCCATTAAAGTTTATGCCGAAGAAAAAGGACTTACCGTTCTACAACCCCAAAAACTAAAATCAGAAGAGTTCATTAAGCAACTAAAAGAACTAAACGCCAACCTGCAAATTGTAGTTGCTTTTAGAATGTTGCCCGAAGTGGTTTGGAATATGCCCGAAATTGGCACATTCAATTTACACGGATCGCTCCTACCCCAGTATCGGGGTGCTGCGCCAATTAATTGGGCTATAATAAACGGAGAAACAGAAACAGGTGCTACTACCTTCTTTTTAAAACACGAAATTGATACCGGTCAGGTAATTTTTCAAGAGAAAATTAGCATTGGCGAAAACGACAATGCTGGTAAAATTCATGACCAATTAATGGACGTTGGTGCAGGTTTAGTTCTAAAAACGGTGCAAGCGATTGAAGTTAACGACTACCCAAAAACTGAACAATCAGAACTATTGATTGGCGAACCCAAACACGCTCCCAAGATATTTAAAGACACTTGCAGAATAGATTGGAGCAAATCTATTAACGTAATTCACAACCACATCCGTGGGGTATCGCCCTACCCTGCTGCTTGGACGGAATTGCAAATAGGAGACAAAACATTAGTACTTAAAGTTTTTGAAACAAAAAAGGAAATTGCTGCTCACACCAAACCTATTGGAGAAGTTGTTATTGAAGATAAAGAATTCAAAGTTGCCGTTACTGGCGGCTATATTAATATAGTATCACTTCAATTGGCTGGTAAAAAACGAATGTTGACTAAAGACTTTTTGTTAGGGTTCAAAGCCGATACGAACCTTGTTGTTATATAACTAGCTTAGAATTTTCTTCTTGTCATTTTGCTAAGATAGTTTTTGCAATGTTATCTTAACTTGGTGTCCATTTTATTATAGCACGTCCAATTCCAAATAAAGAATCGTTGAGGTTCGAAGATAGCGAATTTTCTAAAAAAAGTAATTCTAAACCACCCTATATTACGATTCCTAATCCCTCTTCTCCGCGCAGTTTTCACAGTAAATCTTTTTCAAATACGTGTTGCTCAACATTTGAAACGTTACTCCTCCATCTTCATAATTAGAGAACATCTTACAAAACCGTTCTGGGTCTTGGCTAATTGCGTTAAGCATAATAGTTCTATACCTTTCGTTGTTGTCATTTTCAGGGTTTGTTATTGTAAGGTTGAGATAATAGAAAATGAGGTCGGGATCGGCATCAATTTGTTTTGCTTTACGATATAGCACATCTTCTGCCCAATTAGCGTAATCGTAATTAGCAAGGTATTTTGCCACTCGAATCATGTCTGCATCATCACAGTCAATTCTTCTATATTTTCCTTTTACGAAATTGATTGAGCGCGTCATTTCATCAACGTTTTCTGTTTGTACAGAATATGACGTTCGCACAATATGGAAATTTAGGAGTAAACGTTGATATTTCTTGTAGTCAAACCCACCCTTTTTAAGCTTCATTATCTCAACTTTTAGTTTTCTAGGTTTCATTAACATGTCGCCATTAGCCCAGCTAATAACTTTCAATGCACAAATATTGTAAAGAATAGATAAGTCGTTTGGGTATTGCACATAAAGAGCCTCGAAACCAGCCAAAGCAGTTTTCGCATCATGTTTTTGCTGATAATGGAATACCAACTGATTATTTTTTAATGCGCTAAAAATACTATCATCTGGGATGTCCATGTTTTCGAAATCAGCGGCAGTAACTCCAAAATTTCCAATACGTTCGAAAAGCTGTTGCTGTGAACCCAATGCTTTTCGTATATCCTTGTCTTTTAACGATTTTGTATAGGTCGTTAACACCACTTCGTTGGCTATTTCTGTATGCGAAACTCTTTTTTTAAGGTCTAACGTAATAACCGCTTTTCTGTGATTTTTTAGAAGATACTCTAGTTTTTTCGATTGCCCCTTATTGTTAAGCTGATCTTTAATTTGCGTCTTACTCATTTTTGCAATCGGTAGTTCCTCTTCCTCACAATCGTTAATAAACTCCACCCAATTTTCGGTAGCGCGAACCGATGTCGATATATCTTCGTTTTGAAACGTTTGCATTGCCGCAACAATACTTTCAGCTCGTTTGTTTTGCAGTTTTATGTTGTTTTCAGTCGTCCCTTCTACAGATGAATACGCTAAAATATCGATGCTAAATATTTGATAATCTGTTAATTTTAAAGAGTCATACAATGGCTTAATATCTTCGGCTTTGTACTCCCACTTGTTCTTTTCGAACGGAATAATGAACTTGAATCCCTTTTGGTAATCGTTCACCACCTCTGTTTCTTTTTCTTTTACCGCGGTGATTTGCCAAATCGTATCCATATATAAATCCATTTTTAGCAGCTCCCATTGAGCCGTTGCCAATCCATAAGCAGAATTATTATAACAAACTGTGCCATCTTTGATAAACAACAGATTCATTTCGATATCCTTATTGGTAAATTCTTTTGGCAGCGTTGCAACTTTAAATGAAGCCTCACCTGTTTCTATATTTATTTCAATTTTATTCTTAAAATCAGTGTAATAAATTGGCTCCAAAAGAGTACCCCTTTTTACGTTATTAAGAATTGGCTCTTTGTTGAATTTTCCACACGTATATTGACTTCGTGCAATAATATCCACCGTAATTCCATCAACTGTGGCAAATAGCTTGTCAATATAACTTGCGCTAGTAATACTAAATACAATTGTTCCGTTTCTAACAGCCACACCCCATTGCACATCTGTCGGGATGGTTTTAATTACCGTAATACAGGCTTTGCATTTTCCGTCTAAATCGTTTTCGGTGGCTTTTCTTATTTTTTTCTGTGCCCAAAGTGAGGAGCATAAAAGCAAAAGAAAGGGTATTAAAATTGATGATTTGAGTCGGTTCATATTCTTTTAGTGTAGGAAAATTAGTGCGTTTCGTTCCATTGCTTTAGCGATTCGTAAACGGGTTTCATCCAATAATTTCGAGTGCCAAAACCGGATGCAATTCCTATTTTTTTCTCTGCTAGCAACACTTTTTTGGTTTTGATGTCGAAAAAAACAAAATACATACTGCCCAATTCATTTGTTTTATTGAGAGTTTCCATAATGATAACAAATCCTATGCCTTCTTGCTGTTTAGGATTGTATTTACTCACTATTTGCTGTACTTCTTCTGTGGAAATAGTATACATTTCATCTATCACAATCGAATAGGGGTCTACATTTTTGTTTGGGTAAGCCACCATTTCGATGTCATTTTCTATTGTGGTCTTCCTAAAAGCTTGTGCCCAGTTATACTTAGACTCCTCGACAAGTATTTGGGAATTTATCGACTGAAAATTATTTTCGACAATGTATTGAGAATCGCCAAAAGATCGTGAGCCAATCATTCGTACGTTGGCAAAATCTACACCATAATACACCATACTTCGCTCAGTAAACAATTCTTCCTTTTGGTATTCTCGGGCATTCGAATTAACAGAATCACGCCCTTCGTATGGGTTTTCATCCCATTCGGGCAGTTCAATTATTGTGGTTTTTGATGGGGAATTTTTTTCTTTAAAAACATCTTTCTCGCCATTGGCATATTTTATCATAAAAACAACTGAAATATCAGTCGAATAAATCGGCCCATCAAGGTTACTTGCTTTGCGATATTTTATTTCTTTAGTCCCAACTTCTTCAACTTTAGCTTTTATCTCGGTACCGTCTTGCATAAAGATTACATCATTTTGTGAAAACGAAACCAGTGTAACAAGGAAGAAAGCTGTAAAAATGTAGATTTTAATTAGCATGATTATTTAAATTAACAATGCGCTAAATGTAGTAAAGATATACTGTCAATAAATAGTTAAACAAACGAGTAATTGACTGAGATATAAACAGCTTACTAAAGAAAAATTTTACTTTTATGCACTTAAACAGTCAAAAGAGTAATGGGAAGAGCATTTGAATTTAGGAAAGCAAGAAAAATGAAACGTTGGTCGAAAATGGCCAAAACGTTCACTAAACTAGGTAGAGAAATTGTTATTGCTGTGAAGGAAGGTGGTCCCGAACCAGACAACAATTCTCGCTTGCGTGCTATAATTCAAACATGTAAGGCAGAAAACATGCCTAAAGAGAATGTTGAACGCGCCATAAAAAAAGCGAGCGATAAAGACACTTCCAACTACAAAGAAGTCCTTTTTGAAGGGTATGCCCCTCACGGAATTGCAATTTTAGTAGAAACAGCCACCGACAATAATAATAGAACAGTTGCCAATATTCGAAGTCATTTTAACAAATGTGATGGAAATATGGGAACTTCGGGATCGGTTGAGTTTATGTTCGACCATACTTGTAATTTTCGAATCGCTAAGGAAGGGCTTGATGCTGAAGAAATTGAACTTGAGTTTATAGATTATGGTGCTGAAGAGGTATTTGAAGACGAAGACGGCATATTAATTTATGGCAATTTCTCTAATTTTGGAACTATTCAGAAAGCAATTGAAGACAAAGGGCTTGAAATTCTTTCTTCAGGTTTCGAGAGAATACCACAGGTAACAAAAAAACTTACAGTAGAACAAGAAATGGATGTTGATAAGCTTTTAGAAAAAATTGAAGAAGATGAAGATGTATTAAACGTTTTTCATTCGATGGAGGCTAACGAAACTGAGTAGCTTATATTCCTACAACCGATTTCCTTCTTTCGGAAAAATTACGGTTGGGCTAAAAGATTTCGCTTCTTCAAAATCCATTGAAGCATAAGAAACCACCAACACAATATCGCCAACTTGCACTCGCCTTGCTGCTGGACCATTTAAACAAATTTCACCCGAGCCACGAGGAGCTTTTATAATATAAGTATCAAACCGTTCTCCGTTATCAACGTTAAGTATTTGCACCCTTTCGTTTTCAATCATATTCGCGGCATCTAATAAATCTTCATCTATTGCGATACTGCCAACATAGTCTATATCGGCTTCGGTTACTTTAACCCTGTGAATCTTCGACTTTAATACTTCAATATTCATCAATTAAGTTTTAAAACGCGAAAGTATGTTATTACTTAAACTTTATCAAAAATCAAACCATTCGAATTACAGCAACGGTTTTAGCACCTTGTAGGAGTATTCCTACAATCTATGTCAAAAAATACCTACATAACATTGAGGTTTCGACTGATGAAATTTAACAACCTTAACTACCTCTTCTACGGTAAAAGAAAGTGTAACAAAAATGAAATCAATTTTAATAACCCATAAAACAAAACGCCATGAAAGTTCTAAAATCAATTATCGTAATTATCATTCTTTATGCAATATCTTACCAAGTTTGTGCTCAAAGCTCAGTAACAGATTACAATAGTCAAATTCCTAAAAAATTAACTTTTCAAATTGAAGTAGTTCTGAATTCGTCAGAAATTTTACCAAAAAACGTAATTGAAATGTTTTCTAGCTACGCAATGAAAAAAACTCCCACTCAAAATATATATTTATTAGGTGAGTTTCCTAACGAAAAACGCACAGAGTTATACCAAAAGTCGCTTTCTAATTTCGGATACACCGAAACCAACGTGGTTGCTTATTTCCGCCAAAGACGAATCTCCATGCAGGATGCACTCACTTTGGCCAACAACTATAACCGATATGATGATGAGTCTTATGTCGACAACTCATCAATACAACACAGCAGCATGACGCAAGGTGAAACATTCGCCACAAATATTCACTACTCTTTAGAATTAAACCGACACTACCCTTTAGATAAAATCGCTGAAATTGAAAACGCAGGTTTTAAAGTTGTAATGGTTCCTAGTGGTAATTTCAAAATAGAAATGGGGTACAAATCGTACGATGATATTATTGCCGACAAGCAGCTACTTACCGATAAAGGTATTGAAGGCTTGATTCTACTTACCCACTCTGACAACCGACAAATAGCTTTATAACAAGTCAAACGGTTCGAAGAAAGTTACAACTCCTTTCCTACCTACTCAGTTGTAGAATAAGAACAGAAAAAACATTACCTAAAAAGAAGAGTCTATTATCGTAGCTGGGGATAGGCTCTTTTTTTGTTCCAAATATTTCATATTTGAGTATAGAACTTGACTTTCTCAAAGAAATCAACTAACTTTGAATCTTAATTTACACTCACTTTACAACACAATAAATTGGTATTTTTTTTGTTATGCGTAACATTGCATAAATGTTAGATAAATGAAGTCGCTTTTAACCATAATTATTTCTGTCCTATTTTCGGTTGCGTTGTTTGCGCAAGAACAACCAGATAGTTCTCCCGAAAGAAAATTAGTTCAGTTTTCTGGAGTTGTTGTCGATGGAGATGATCTACTTCAAGTTCCTTTTACTAGTATTATGATTGCCAACACTAACCGAGGAACAATTAGCGATTACTCTGGCTATTTTTCTTTTGTTGCTAGAGAAAATGACACTATCGTTTTTTCATACATCGGTTACAAACCAACTTCGTATGTAATTCCAGATACGCTCTCCAGCGGGCGCTATTCCATGATTCAAATGATGGTAAAAGATACTTTTATTTTGCGCGAAGTTATGGTTCATCCTTGGCCAAGTAAAGAACAGTTTAAACAAGCCTTCATAGATTTAAATGTCCCTGCTGACGACTACTACCGTGCCATGCAAAACTTAGCTTTAGCAGAAATGCGAGAAAGGCGTTTTGGCACCTCCATGGACGGCCGAGACAATCAAGCATATTCCATTCGTCAGCAGCAAACCATGTTATACAATGCTGGCATGCTCTATCCTACCAGCAACTTACTTAATCCTGTGGCATGGGCATCCTTCATAGAATCTTGGCGAAAAGGCGAATTAAAAATAGAAAAATAGCAACAATAATTTGCCTTATTATGTGTTAGTGCATCAACACCTAATAATCTTACTTTTGCTCGCATGCTGTTTTGGCGAAATATCACACTCTTTATACTTGCTATTGTTACCCATACAGGCTATGCGCAAACGGGTGTAGTACACGGAACTGTTACCGATGAAAAAGGTAAAGCACTTGAGCAAACGAGTATCATAATTATAGGAACAACAAAAGGTACAGCTTCAACAAGTAATGGTGCTTATTCATTAAAAATCTCCGCTAACGACAGTATTGGCATCGCGTTTTCAATACTTGGGATGGAAACCGTCAAGAGAACTGTTTTTGTTAAAGAAAATGAGCAGTTAGAGCTTAATATTTCTATGAAAGCTATTTCTATAGAGCTCGACCCCAATTTTGAAGTTATTGCAGAAAGGCAAAGGACAACACCTATGAACAGGATTGAAATAAAGTACATTGATGCTTTACCTACTGCATCTGGAAATTTTGAAGGTATTCTGTTTTCCGAAGCAAGTGTTTCTTCCAACAACGAGTTGAGTTCTCAGTATTCGGTACGTGGAGGCAGTTTCGATGAAAACCTTATTTACGTTAACGATATTCAAATTTTTAGACCTTTCCTAATTCGTAGTGGACAGCAAGAAGGATTGAGTTTTATTAACTCCGATTTGGTGGAAACCGTTGCCTTTTCTGCTGGAGGATTCGAAGCTCGATTTGGCGATAAAATGTCGTCTGTTTTAGATATCACCTACAAAAAACCAAAAGAATTTGCGGGCTCAATTAGCGGGAGTTTGCTTGGCGGAGCAATTCATATTGAAGATGGAAGTAAAAATCATCGCTTTACTCAAATCCATGGAATTCGCTACAAAACCAATAAGTATGTGCTAAATAGTTTAGATGTTGGCGGAGCCTACAACCCGACTTTTATAGATTATCAAACCTATTTCACCTATGATGTTACTACCGATTTAGAAATCTCTTTTTTAGGAAACATCGCGCAAAACAAATACTCTTTTGTTCCCGAAACGCGGCAAACCGATTTCGGCACCATTAACGGTGGTTTGCGATTAACCGTCTTTTTCGATGGGCAAGAAGTTGATGCTTTCACAACATATCTTGGGGCATTTTCGGCTCATTATCGCCCTCGCCATAACCTGTCGCTTAAACTAATTTCATCAGTTTTTAGAAGCCAAGAAGAAGAAACGTTTGATATTCTCGGGCAATATTGGTTAGACGAATTAAATAGAGATTTATCAAGTGAAGACTTTGGTGATGTAGCTTTCAACAGAGGTGTTGGTTCATTTTTAGACCATGGTAGAAACGAACTCAATGCACTTATTTACAATATAGAACACAAAGGAAAATACTACGAAGACAATTACACTTTGCTTTGGGGGTTAAAGTTTCAGCAAGAACGAGTAGACGATAAACTTAGCGAATGGACAATGATTGACTCAGCAGGATATTCTATTCCGCAACAACCAAGAAACGAGGTTCAGTTAAGCGAAGTTTACAAAGCAGATACCTCCATCGTTTCTGAGCGAGTTATGGGCTATTTACAAACCAACAAAGAATGGGAATTAAGTGATAATTCGATGGCGTATCTTACCGCGGGCTCACGATTCAACTATTGGACGTTTAACGAACAAATGGTGTTTAGCCCTAGAATAACACTCTCATGGAAACCAAATTGGATGCAAAAAAAAGACTCTACCAAAAATAAAGATTTTGTTTTTAAAGCCGCATGGGGGTTTTATCATCAACCAGCATTTTACCGCGAAATGCGCGATTTAAACGGACACATTAATTCCGACATAAAAGCGCAACAATCAATTCACTATGTGTTGGGGAGCGATTATCAATTTACGGCTTGGGGCGATCGCCAATTCAAATTAACCAACGAAGTTTACTACAAACAACTCGACAATTTAATTCCTTATGAAATTGATAACGTACGTATTCGCTACTATGCAACCAACAATTCAAGAGGTTATGCAATGGGGTTCGAAACTAAAATTCACGGGCAATTTGTTAAGGATATAGATTCATGGGCAAGTGTTGGTATCATGAAAATTGAAGAAGATATTCAAGATGATTTTTATATTGAGTACCAAGACGCTAATGGTAACAAAATCACACCTAACATAGGTGGCACTGCTAACATTACCGACACCGTTCGTTACGAGCCAGGCTATATCCCCCGCCCTACCGACCAACGTGTAAATTTTGGCTTGTTTTTTCAAGATTACATTCCGAATCACCCCAACTACAAAATGCACTTAAATTTATTGTATGGCTCTGGCTTACCAACTGGTCCACCAAGTTTTGAACGCTATAAAGACACATTAAGAATACCTCCTTATCGTAGGGTCGATATTGGTTTTTCGTTTCTGTTGTTCAGCGAAAAAAAGAAGTTGCAACCCAACAGCCCCTTAAAAGTATTTAAGTCTATTTGGCTAAGTGCCGAAGTATTTAACCTCCTTCAAATTAACAATACCATTAGCTATTTATGGATTAAAGATGTTACAGGACGACAATATGCTGTACCTAATTATTTAACGTCTCGGAGGTTAAATGTTAAATTAGTGGCCAAGTTTTAAACTTGCAGTTGTTGTTTTTTTAGGCGAACTTCGCTTACAATTACTATATAATATTGAAACGATTCCATAGCAAGACATTGGCTTGAATTAACAACCTCATAATATATTATGACTGACATCAATAAACTCTCTCTATTAATTTTTGGACTATTATTCACCTGCAATGTATGTGCTCAAAAATTCGAAGTGACCTATTCATCGGATGTACAATCTGATGTTTTTACAGGAAGCGTTGTTCTCTATTTATCCAAAGAAAATAAGCAGCCAAAAAATGCATTTATAGCCATAGAACTACCTCCAGTTTACAGAGTAGAAGTTAATGACTTATTGTCTAACGAGACTGTAATATTTGATGACTCTGCAGTTTCATACCCAGTTGAATTATCCAACATTGAACGTGGAGAATACTACGTACAAGCAGTATTTGATAGAAATTTGGGTGGACAGAATATATCAATGAGCCCAGGCAATTTATATTCAGAGCCTATTAAAGTTTCTATTGATAAAAACTTTAGTAGGACCTACACGCTGATTTGCAATAAAGTTATTGAGGAAATTGAGTTTAAAGAGACTTCTCACCTGAAAGAATTAAAATTAAAGTCACATCTCTTAAGCGAATTTCATGGCAAAGAAGTTTTTATAGCAGGTGCGGTAAGTTTACCTGAGAATTATTACCACAACACAAAAACGAATTACCCGGTTATATTCTCAACTTTCGGTTTTGGAGCAAGCTATAAACTACATGCGGCTAAAGGAAAATATCAATTTACACAGTTAGACAGCACTCCTGCCATTGTGATTTATTTAGATGGAAATTGCTCCGAAGGGCATTCAACATATGCTAATAGTGATATAAATGGCCCCTGGGGAGATGCTTTAGTAAAAGAGTTTATTCCTGAATTGGAAAAAAGATACCGCACAAATGGAGCCAAATTATTGTTTGGTCATAGCAGTGGAGGATGGACTTCTTTATGGTTACAGATCAATTATCCAAATACATTTTCGGGGGCTTGGGCAAGTTCTCCAGACCAAGTAGATTTTAGGAATTGGCAAGGAGAAAATATCTATGAAGTGAAAAACATGTACTATGATGATCAAGGGAATTTACTTTCTGATATTCTTATGGGTGGGCATTATCCTATTATCAGCGCTAAGGATCTTTATAGGGTTGAAAATGTTATTTATAGAGGAGAACAAATCCATTCATTTGACGCAGTTTTTAGTACTCGAAACAAAAGCGGTAAGATCATAAGGCTAGTAAATCCTAAAAACGGTGATATAAATCAAGATGCACTTGAATCCTTCAAACGATATGATATATCCTACATTCTTCAAAAAGATTGGGAGAAATATAAAAGTGAAATATCTGGTAAGATTCGTATTTCAATTGGAAAAGAGGATAATTTCCAATTGCAAAAAGCAGTATATCTATTAGAACAGGAAATGAAGGAATTAGGTGGTGATATCGAATTTGAATACTTTCCAGGAGATCATTTTACTGTCTCAACCGATGAATACAAAAAAGAAGGGCAACAATTTTTAAATAAATGCTATCGAAATTGGCTGGATAGAAATAAATAACTCAAGTCAAAAATGTATAAAAATCATAGCCACCCTGCGGGATGGCAACGCTTTTTATACTAACCGTAAGCGAAACAACCCAAAACATTATCTACACAATCCATCAAAAAGAGAATGAGAGAAATAATTGAACAAGCTTGGGATAACCGAGAACTATTAAAAGAAACTGCAACGCAAGATGCAATTCGAGAAGTTATCGAACAGTTAGACAAAGGTAAACTACGCGTTGCAGAGCCAAACGGAGATAAATGGCAAGTAAACGAATGGGTTAAAAAGGCGGTAGTAATGTATTTTCCCATACAAAAAATGGAAACTATTGAAGTTGGTCCAATGGAATTTCATGACAAAATGAAATTGAAGACAAACTACGCAGAATTAGGTGTTCGGGTTGTGCCTCATGCAGTTGCTCGATATGGTGCATACCTCGCCAAAGGCGTAATCATGATGCCCTCGTATGTAAATATCGGTGCCTATGTAGATTCTGGAACCATGATTGATACATGGGCAACAGTAGGCTCTTGCGCTCAAGTTGGCAAAAACGTACACCTTAGTGGGGGTGTCGGACTGGGTGGCGTTTTAGAGCCATTACAAGCGACTCCTGTAATAATTGAAGATGGTGCATTTGTTGGTTCTCGATGCATTGTTGTTGAAGGAGCTCATATTGGTAAAGAAGCTGTTTTGGGCGCTAACGTGGTTATTACAAAATCAACTAAAATTATTGATGTTTCAGGAACCGAACCCTTTGAATACAGGGGATATGTTCCGCCTAGAAAAGTAGTTATTCCGGGTAGTTATACCAAAGAATTTAACGCGGGGAAATACAACGTGCCTTGCGCTTTGATTATCGGAGAACGCAAACCAAGTACCGATTTAAAAACTTCTCTTAACAATGCGTTAAGAGAATATGATTTAGCTGTTTAATCTTTTGGTTTGAAAGTAGGTTTCGATGCGAAAAGAGCTTTTTTAGAAACTAGCGGAGTAGGAAACTACAGTCGCTCGTTAATCGATGCGCTGCTGAAATTTAAGCCCCAAAACGAGTATCATCTATATACCACAAAAACTGGGGACATTTATCATCCCGATCCTTCTGAAATTCATACTCCGAACACATTTATCGACACTAAATTAAAAAGCCTTTGGCGGAGATATAAATTGACCAAAGAGTTACAAAAAAACAACATTGATATTTATCATGGTTTAAGTCACGATTTGCCAAGAGGTATCGAAAAAACATCGATAGCAAGTGTTGTTACCATTCACGATCTAATTTTCTTGCGGCATCCAGAAACGTATCCTCTAATAGATACTAAGATTTACTACGCGAAAGTAAAACACAGTTGCACGGTTGCTGATAAGATTATTGCCATCAGCGAGCAAACCAAACAAGATATTATCGATTACCTGAATATTGATGAATCTAAAATCGAGGTGATTTATCAAAACTGTGATGATAGCTTTAAACGGGTTTGTTCTCCCGAAGAAAAAGCGAACGTCAAAGCAAAGTACAAATTACCGAACAAGTACCTACTATCAGTTGGTACGATTGAAAAACGAAAAAACCAGGCGAGATTAATCGAAGCTTTTGATAAACTCGAAGATAAAAGCATCGAGCTGGTGATTGTCGGGCAACCGAGAAAAAAGTACATGCAAGAAGTCCTTTCCAAGGTCAATAAGAATAATAAAATGCGCATCCATTTTTATCATGACATCTCTTTTAGCGATTTCCCCGCCCTCTATCAATCAGCCGAAATGTTGATTTACCCATCAATATTTGAAGGTTTCGGAATTCCAATTATAGAAGCTCTGTATTCTAAAACACCCATTATTACGTCTAAAGGAAGTTGTTTTCCTGAAGCCGGAGGCCCTGATACTTTATATGTAAACCCTAAAGATTCAAGTGAAATAGCTTCTACAATTACTCGTTTATTACAAAATGACGAACTCAAAAACACAATTTCAGAAAAAGGCTATAAATTTGTACAGCAATTTAATGACGAATTAATGGCAAATCAACTTCAAAAACTCTACGAATCTGTATTGAGGTAAATGAGCGAAAAGGTAAAAATAACTGCTATCGTTCCTACTTACAATGAGGAACACAACATTGAATCTGTACTTCAATCAGTTGCTTTTGCCGATGAAATTATGGTGGTCGATTCGTTTAGTACCGACAAAACCATTGAGCTTGCAAAAAAATACACCAATTGTATCATTCAAAGAGAATATGAAAATTCTGCCTCGCAAAAGAACTGGGCAATTCCGCAGGCAACCCATGAGTGGATAGTTTTGGTTGATGCCGATGAGCGAATTACTCCCGAGCTACAAAAAGAGATTATCGAAACGGTAAATTCTAACCCCAAAGAAGTCGGTTTTTGGATGCGCAGAGCCAATATGTTCATGGGCCAAGAAATAAAGCATGGGTCTTATGGCAGAGACAAGGTAATTCGACTATTCAAAAAAAGTAAGTGTAAATACGAACCTAAAAGAGTACATTCCGAAATGATTACTGACGGAAAAACCGCTTGGCTAAAAAACAAATTACAGCACAATACTTACATCACGTTCGATCATCATATCGAAAAAATGAATCGATACGCTTGGTGGCAAGCAGAGGATTTACACAAAAAAAACGGTAGTATAAACCCATTTCATTTAATCATAAAACCTGCCTATAGTTTCTTTAAAGAATACATTTTTTTAGGCGGTTTTCGCGATGGAATACCTGGATTTGTGCACGCGGCAGTCGATTCTTATGCTATCGCTACACGATATTTTAAACAATGGTTACTCAGAAAGAACTTGAAATAGAACAAGCTTACAAGGCAATAGAAACGTTGAAAGATGGTGGTGTAATTTTATACCCTACCGATACCATTTGGGGATTGGGTTGCGATGCAAATAACGATAAAGCTGTTCAAAAAATAGTTGACATCAAACAGCGTTCAGAGTCAAAAAGTATGCTAGTTTTGGTTGCTAATGATGCGCAACTAAACAGGTGCGTTCATTTCGTTCCAGAAATGGCTTGGGATTTAATTGATGTTACTGACACCCCATTAACTATAATATACTCTGGGCCGAAAAACATTAGTCAAAAAGTGATAGCTGAAGATGGAAGTATAGGCATTAGAATGGTGAAAAAATGCTTTGCAAATGAGCTTACCAAACGATTCAACAAACCCTTAGTATCCACATCAGCAAATATCAGCGGTACAAAAACACCATTATCCTTTAACGATATTGACTCTGCTATTTTGAGCGCAGTCGATTATGTGGTAGATTTACCATCTGAAAAAAATCGAATCGCCAAACCTTCAGCTATCATTAAAATTAGTGAAAGTGGAGACATACAAATCATTAGAAAATAGATTTCACCTATTTACAAAAACAACGAGATAATGTATTCTAAGATTTGAATACCTTTGCGATATGAAGATTCTTAAACTTTACGCTCTTGCTTTCTTTGTTTGTCTCAATAGTCTTGGGTACTCACAAGATGAAAAGTGTGCAACTGTTAGTTCTTTAAAACATAGCGGCCAACCTGCCAGCGAAATAGCTGAAATAGAAAGAATTAAACAAATTATTGATCAACAATATTATTCAAGAGATCAAGATAATATCTTAATAATTCCAACCGTGGTTCACATGTTTTATTATACCATTGAAAGTATTGAATTAGAACTCGGCAACATATCAGATGAACAGGTAATTGATGGTCTGCGTGTTTTAAATGAAGATTTTTCTCGACAAAATGCCGATACCACAGACACAAACCCTTTATTTAAAGAGTATGCTGCCAGTATTGGTTTTGAGTTTCGATTAGCACAAATAGATCCCAACGGTCAACCAACAAATGGAATTGTGAGAATAGATACATCTATGATACCAGATCCAGAGCCAACAGAACCCAATTTTAACAACGTAAAATATCTCAGCCAATGGCCTGCCGACAAGTACTTTAACATTTGGATTGTTCGCAGTATTGCTGGCGGGAGCCTTGGGTATGCACAATATCCTGGCACCGATTTCACCTATGGCGGTCCGTGGGAAACATGGGGACCTGTCGTTATTAACTCACAATGGGGCACAATTGGCACTTCGTCTGCTGACGGGAGAACAGCTACTCATGAAGTCGGACACTGTTTTGGTCTTTATCATACATTTTTAAGCCAAACTGCTAGCTGTGGTGCAGAGTGCGACACTACTGGTGACGAAGTATGCGACACTCCTCCATCCTTACTAGACTTTAATTGCGCTATTATCAATTCGTGTAGCAACGATTCACTTGGTTCTAGTCCATATCCCAATGATGTAATCGACCAAATGGAAAATTTTATGAGCTATAATAGTTGCCAAAATATGTTTACGAATGGGCAAAAAAGCAGAATGTTGGGGTTCTATAACGCTTTCGATACAATTGTGGGGCTATCGACATACTCTAATTTGATTGCTACTGGAGTTATCCCGATTACAACTACAGAAGAAACGATTAAGTCAGGTATTAGCCTCAAATTATACCCCAACCCAACATCAGAACATTTAACCATCGAAATTCTTACACCTTTTACACTTGGAGAAATTTACTTGTACGATATTATGGGAAAAGCCGTACTATCTAAACCAGTAACCAATAAAAAATCCGAATTAAAACTAGATCACTTAGCTAGTGGAATATACTATTTATCCATCTCGCTTGACAACGAGTCAGCTACAAGCAAGAAGATTATTATACGTTAATTTATTCTGTTTATCCATCGCTAATTCAACTTAATCAAAGTAATTGAACCTTTCCGAACATATTCATCTCTCAGCTATTAAAGTAGTTTCAGAAACCGCATCAGAAGCCAATATCGAAGCTTATATTGTAGGAGGGTTTGTGCGAGATATCTTGCTAAAAAGGCCCAGCAAAGACATTGACATTGTGGTATTGGGCAGTGGAATTAAATTAGCAGAACTAGTTGCAAAAAAACTAAAAACTATAGTCAACGTTTTCAAAAATTTTGGTACAGCTCAACTAAGAATAGATGATTGGGAAATTGAATTTGTTGGTGCTCGAAAAGAATCTTACGACAGAGGTTCACGAAAACCAATTGTTGAAGACGGCACCTTGCAAGAAGACCAAGAGCGAAGAGATTTTACGATTAATGCAATGTCTATTTCGTTGCAAAAAGATAATTTCGGAGAGTTAATAGATCCGTTTAACGGATTAAAAGACTTAGAAAATAAAATTCTAAAAACGCCATTAGAGCCAAGTAAAACCTATTCTGACGACCCCCTAAGAATGATGCGAGCCATTCGTTTTGCCTCTCAATTAAGGTTTACCATTGAAGAAGGTTCGTTAAAAGCAATTACCAAAAATAAAGAGCGAATCTCTATCGTTTCGCAAGAGCGGATAACCGATGAATTAAACAAAATTATCCTCTCTCCTATTCCGTCTGTTGGCTTTAAACTACTTTTCGATACCGAACTACTGCACCTTATTTTTCCAAAAATGATTGAACTACAAGGCGTTGAAATTATTGATGGTAAAGGACACAAAGACAATTTTTACCACACTTTAGAAGTATTAGACAATATTTCGAAGAACACTAATAGCCTTTGGTTACGCTGGTCGGCTATTCTACACGACATTGCAAAACCAGACACCAAACGATTCGACCAAAAAGTTGGCTGGACGTTTCATGGCCATGAAGACCGAGGTGCCAGAATGGTTCCGAAAATTTTTAAGCAGCTACGGCTCCCTCTCGACCATAAAATGAAATACGTACAAAAATTAGTGCGACTACATTTGCGGCCAATCGCTCTAGTTAAAGACATTGTAACCGACTCTGGCGTTCGAAGATTACTTTTTGAGGCGGGCGAAGACGTAGGAGGTTTATTAACACTTTGTCGAGCGGATATTACATCCAAAAATAAGTTTAAAGTAAAAAAATATAAAAACAACTTTACGCTTGTTGAGCAAAAAATGAAAGCCCTTGAAGAACGAGATAAAGTCCGAAACTTCCTACCCCCCGTTACGGGCGAGCTCATCATGAAAACGTTTAATATCAAGCCCTGTCGAGCAATTGGAACCATTAAAGAAGAAATAAAAGAAGCGATACTTGATGGTAAAATTAAAAACGATTCAGAAGAAGCACACCAAATGATGCTAGAAATTGGCAAACGTTTGGGACTAAATAGTTTATAAAGTTGTCGGGTTTAAATGTTTCTAGCATGAAATTATAACAAACTTTAAAAACCTTAAAAACTTTCTAACTGCGCAACTATCTTTACTTTTGTAAAAAGAACAAATCATGCTTTACACCTTTAGAATTTTACTCGACTACGAACAAGATGTTTTTAGAGACATCCAAATCAAAGGAGAACAAAATTTTATCGAACTTCACAAAGCAATTCAAAATGCTTTTGGATTTGATAATTCTCAAATTTCTTCATTCTATTTAAGCGATGACAATTGGAATAAAGGCGATGAAATTAGCATGATGGACATGGCTGGAGAACAAGGTGAAGGCACCTCCTACTCCATGTCAGACACAACAATTGAGCTGCTAGCACAAGAGGAAGGTCAAAAATTAGTTTACGTTTCCGATTTCTTTTTAATGTGGTGCTTTTTTGTAGAATTAGTAAAAATTTCTGAACCAGCTAAGGGCTTCGAATACCCAAGTATCGCACTATCAGTTGGTGAATCTCCCGAGCAATATTCTAAAGACGGTGATATAGAATTTGAAGTGGATGAGAAATCTGACGATTCTGATAGAGAAGAAGATATTTTTGATGGGTTCGATGACTTTGATGATTACCAGTAGCAATTGAAACACCTAATTGTAATTTCAGGCCCTACCGCTTCTGGAAAAACATCCATCAGTGTTAAATTAGCTAAGCATTATGGTTGTGAAATTTTATCTGCCGATTCTCGTCAATTTTTTAAAGAATTAAACATCGGAACGGCTAAACCAACCATCGAAGAAATGGATGGTATTGCACATCATTTTGTCGGAAACTTATCCATCAGCCAAGATTATACCGCTGGTAAATTTGAAAAAGATGCACTTCATAAGCTAGATGAGCTATTTCAAAAAAATGATGTTGCTGTACTTGTTGGGGGCTCTGGGCTTTATATAGATGCTGTTTGCAATGGCTTTGATGATGTACCTGGCAATAAAGCTGTTAGAAATTTATTACAAGAACAATTCGAGAAAGAAGGTATCAAATTTCTTCAATTAGAGTTACAAAAAAACGACCCAGAATATTATAATTCTGTTGACCAAAATAATCCACAAAGATTAATGCGTAGTGTCGAAGTGTTTCGCACTTCTGGTAAACCATTTTCTTCTTTTTTAACCCAAAACACAACCAAACGTAATTTCAACTGCATAAAAATTGCCTTAGATTGGGAGAGAGAATTACTCTACAATCGAATTAATTTACGAGTTGACCAAATGATAAAATCAGGTCTCGAAAATGAGGTAAATTCACTAATTCTCTATCGCGAAAAAACGGCACTTAAAACTGTTGGGTATTCCGAATTTTTTGAATTTTTTGATGGAAAAATATCAAAAGAAGAAGCAATTGAGCTCATCAAAAGAAATTCTAGGCGATATGCAAAAAGACAAATTACTTGGTTTAAACGAGACAAAGACACTAGCTGGATGAGACCCAACAACTTAGCTAACATCATTAAATATATTGATGGTCGATTAAATTTAACTACTTAGCTATTTCTTTAAAAGTACGAATAACAATAGGTACATTTGTGTTGTGAGACCTATTTTACTCTTCTTTTTCACCCTCCTCATTTCTATTTCATCAATAGGAAATAATACAATCGACTCATTACTTACCACCTTAGATAATCAAAAAGAAGACTCATCGAAGGTTCTCCTATTACTTGAAATTTCGAAGCGATACTTTTCGATTGGCGAGGAGGCAAAAACGATTTTATTTATCGAAGATGCTATTGGTTTAGCAGAAAATCTTGGCAACGAAAACTTCTCTGCCTCTGTTCGAACTTCAGCTGCACGACTTTATTCTAAAGCAGGCAACTCGCAAAAAGCAATTAAAGAGCTTGATAAACTACTAGTTTATCACAAAACTAAAAACGATAGCCAAAGTTTAACTCAAACCTATTCGTATCTCGCAGCTATTTATGACCTACAGGGCAATCATGCCGTTGCTCTAGAAAATTATTATCAAGCCCTAGAGATTAATGAAAAACTAATTGATAAAAGAAACATAATAAGCAACGCGGGGAACATTGGCAAGGTTTACATGTTTCAAAAAAAGTACTCTGAAGCTACAAAGTTCTTTTTTAAATCTTTATCGCTGAGCAAGCAGATTGATTTTTTGGAAGGCATGGCTAACTGTTACAATAACTTAGGGATTGTGCATTACTATCAAGAAAATATGGATAGCGCAATGTTCTACTTTTTTCAATCCGAAATATTGAAAACCAACTTGACTGACTCAATAGGCTTGTCGTCATTGTACAACAACCTTGGTGAAATTTATTTCTTAAAAGATAATTACAGCAAAGCTATAGAATATCAAGAAAAAGCAAAATCTATTCAGTATAGTGTAAACGACAAAGAAGGATTGATTTATTCATACATCAACATTGGGGCAATTTACGAAAAACAGGGGTTTTACAGCGATGCTTTAGATGCCCACAGACAAGCTTTGGTTATTGCTAAAAGCCTACAGGCCAACTGGCTAATTATGGAAGCATATTTCTTTATTCACCAAGATTATAAGGGAATAAATGATTTTGACCAGGCACTAAAATATTTCACAAAATATCATCACTTGCGTGATAGCCTTAATAGTCATGAAAGTGCAGCAAAAATTGCTCGCCTTCAAACTAAATATGATTCTGGGAAAAAAGATATTCAAATTAAAGAATTGGAGAAAGAGAAATTAGAACATCAAGAAATTGCAGAACGAATTTCAACCAATCAAATGCTGTTGGTTATTTTATCTATTTTTTTAGTGGCCATTATAATATTGATGATTCGACAAATGAACCTGCGAAAAAGCAATAGCTTTTTATTGGAAAAAATGTTAAAACAAAAGGAAGTTTTGCTAAAAGAAGTTCACCATCGAGTTAAAAATAATTTTCAACTTATCTCTAGCCTCCTTAACTTGCAGGCCAATGGTGTTACCGATGAGAAAATTCAGATTGCGCTATTCAAAAACAAAAATAGGATTGACTCTATGGCTCTTGTACATAGAAGCCTTTACGAAAATGATGATTTGGTTAATATAGACCTCAATAAATATGTTCATCAATTGGTAAATAATGTGAAAACGTCATTTAACCCCGAAAATAAAAAGATTGATGTGAAAATTGAAATCGAAAATATTTTTCTGGAATCTGATCAAGCTACACCTCTTGGTTTAATCATTAATGAATTAATTACTAATGCTTATAAATATGCTTTTATAGGAAAGGATAAAGGCGAACTAAAAATAAGTATTTCAAAATGCAATCAAAACGACTTATGCCTTATTATTAAAGATAATGGATTGGGAATGCCTCCTGATTTTTCTATCGATCAGACTGAATCGTTAGGGATGGAACTTGTTCGACTTTTATCAGAACAAATTAACGGAAAACTCGAATTAACGAAAGGAAAAGGTGCCAGTTTTAAAATAACTTTCCCCAGAAGTTAAATTCTTATTCCAACAACACAAACATCATCAATTTGCTCTAACTCGCCTCTCCAGTTAGTAAAAGTTTGATCAAGTACTTTGTATTGTTTTTCCATCGAAAGGTTGCTCATATTCGTAATCATTTTTACGAACTGCGCTATTTTGTACTTCTTACCTTTTGGTCCACCAAACTGATCGAGGTACCCATCAGAGGTCATATACAAACAATCGCCTTCTTGAGCCCAAAAAGTATGTTCCGTAAATTTCTTCTCATCATCTCGGTAACCACCTATCGAATAGCTATCTCCTTTTAGTTTCATAACTTCGCCATCTCTCACAATATACAGCGAGTTTTTAGCCCCAGAAAACTGTAATTGTCCAGTGTTATGATAATAAGCGATTATTGCCATATCCATGCCGTCTTGCGCTTTTACCTCCTCATTACCTCGCATAGCATTACTCACTTTTTCGTCTAATTTTTGGAGTGTTTCGGCTGTTGATTCCACATTGCCATCGTGTACAATTTGGTCAATATACTCTCTTCCAATCATGCTCATAAAAGCTCCTGGAACACCATGTCCTGTACAATCTACTACTGCCACAACTGAAACGCTATTAACGGTATCAAACCAATAAAAGTCGCCACTTACTATGTCTCGTGGCTTAAAATACAGAAAAGAATCTTTAAACATTTTCGATAAAGCTTTCGGGTTTGGCAATACCGCTTTTTGAATTCTTTCAGCATAGGTTATGCTATCAGTAATATCTTTATTTTTCTCTTCTATCT
>JAESTK010000220.1 GCA_016763645.1 Flavobacteriales bacterium | reverse complement strand
TCCAAGAATTACAGCTTTACGCCATAACTTAATTCACTTATTTATTTTCGATTGGCTTTATTTTTTCGCAAATCACATGATTGTAACTTACTGATTTGTAGTTTTCAATAATACGAAATTTAATTGAAGCTGACAATACACTTAAAAGTGTATTTTGGAATTATCCATACAGTTTTAAGTGTATAAATTGTGATAATTTAACGGTAAAAGAGGAGGATAACCCCTTTTTTGGTAGATGTTTATTGCTTTAGAATTTTTACCGTGGTTGAAATTTGTTGATTATCGGAAACTTGAACAAAATAAACTCCGTTGGGATAGTGCGAGGAGTTTGCTAAGAAAAAAGGATTAACAATTATGGCATACTTCGGAGGAACTTATGAATCTGCTAAGAGCGATGAACGAGTGGAATTTCAAAAAATGCTGAAATTCGCCCGTCAAAAGAAAGCTGTTACTCATATCATTGTTTATTCTTATGATCGTTTTTCCAGAACGGGAGCAAACGGAGCATATATAAGCGACCAACTCAAGAAACAAGGCATCGCAACTTTATCCGCAACCCAAGAGGTTGATGTTGATACCGCAGCGGGTTCATTTCAACAAAACCTATACTATATGTTCAGTCAGTTTGATAATGAACTAAGGCGAGATAAGACCATAACGGGTATGAAGGAAAAGCTAAGAAAAGGATATTGGTTTGGTCATGTTCCGTTAGGCTATATCAATCTAAATCCAGGAAGAGGAAAGGAACAAAATATCGTCAGTAATGAAGATGGTAAGCTCATTGGTTTAGCCTTCAAATGGAAAGCACGAGAAGGGTTGACCTACAGTGAAATTTCAAAAAAATTAAAGAAAATGGGACTTATCATTAGAGATAAAAGACTAAGTGATATTTTTAGAAACCCCTTTTACTGTGGATTAATTACACATAAATTGATTTCAGGAGAAGTGATTGTTGGTAAACATGAAGGGGTTGTTTCTAAAGAACTCTTCCTCAAAGTAAATAAATTGCTGACTACAAATCAAAATGGATATAGTCGTGATGAAGAAAACCTTCCCTTAAAACAGTTTGTTAAAAGTGCTGACTGCGGAACACCCTATACGGGTTACATCGTTAGAAAAAAGAACCTCTATTACTATAAGAACAATCGTATTGGAAGTAAAGAGAACCGCAATGCTAAAGTGATGCACAACAAATTTGTTGACCTTTTGAAAATTATGAGCTTGCAGATAAAAAGTATATCCCTGCAATTACTGATGGAATGTTGTTCACTTTTAAGTCAATATTCGAAGATCAAATTAAACAATCCAAAAAGCAAAAAGAAAAGTTAATAGAGGTCAATGCAAAATTGGATCGTCTGGAGGAGCGTTTTGTTTTCGAAGAAATTTCTAATGAGCAGTATATAAAATTTAAAGTAAAACTGGAACAAAGTAAATCTGAAATAGAGGAAAAAATGGTAGATGCCAGTTTTAATTTATCGAACCTTGACTTGGCAATTGACAAATCACTCCAATTTGCCCTCAATCTATCTGATTTATGGGTTTCTGGTGGTCTTGATGAGAAGAGAACAATACAGCAAATGATCTTTCCATCAGGAATCTTGTTTGACTTCAAAAATGACTGTTATCGAACCACTAGGGTGAATAATTTCTTTTCTATAATTCCTTTAATATCAATAAGTTGCAAGGGGAAAAGAAAAGGGACAACTCAGTTATTAAACCAAGTGTCCCTTTCAGTAGCCCCACGCAGACTCGAACTGCGATCAATTGTTTAGGAAACAACTATTCTATCCCTTGAACTATGGGGCTAATTTTCTCTCTTTTCTTCTCTATGTTAGCTTCAAATGTTGCGGAACATAAGGGTAGAACTATTTCACTTCGCAACCGTTTTCTGTTTCTTTTGTAGGAGAAACGAAAGAGAGATTGCCTCCATTGTCTTCCGCCATAAGTATCATCCCTTGCGATTCTACTCCTCTAATTTTTCGAGGAGCAAGATTCATTAAGATACTCACCTGTTTCCCTACAATTTCTTCAGGAGAATAATGTTCTGCTATCCCAGATACAACGGTTCGTTGGTCAATACCTGTATCGACTGTAAGTTTCAGCAGCTTATCAGCTTTTTCCACCTTTTCTGCGCTAAGAATAGTTGCGGTTCTAATATCTATTTTGGTGAAATCGTCAAACGTTATTTCGTCTTTCATAGGTTTTGCTTTTGGATTACTTCCATTAGGTTTTTTAACTAACTTTTCGAGTTGTTGTTCGATCTGTTCATCTTCAATTTTTGCAAATAATAACTCAGCTTTGTTAATGGTGTGTCTCGCCTTTAATTCTCCTTTTAAATTAAGAATATTACTAAGTTTATTAACAGTATTTGGTAAAAACGGAGCAAAAATTTTGGTAAGGTGTTCGCAAATTTGAAGCGCTGTAAAAAGAATAGTTTTTACTCTCTCTTCGTCAGTTTTAATCAGTTTCCAAGGCTCAGTTTCAGCAAGATATTTATTACCAATTCTCGCAACATTCATTGCATCAGCCAAAGCATCTCTAAAGTGGTAACCTTTAATGTTCTTATCAAGATTAGCAATACTTTTTTCAATTTCTTGATGAAGATTTATTTCAATTACGGTTAGTTCACCACAAGTGGGCACAACGCCATTGTAGTACTTGTGTGTTAAAACGACTGAACGATTAACGAAGTTTCCAAAAATGGCAACCAACTCGTTATTAACCCTCGCTTGGTAATCTTTCCACGTAAACTCGCTGTCTTTCGATTCAGGAGCAATCGAGCATAACACATAGCGCAGCTCATCTTGTTTGCCAGCAAAATCTTCTAAATATTCGTGTAACCAAACTGCATGATTTCTTGATGTAGAAATTTTGTCTCCTTCCAAATTTAAGAATTCATTTGCAGGAACATTATTTGGCAAAATAAAATCGCCATGAGCTTTTAAGATGATTGGAAAAATAATGCAATGAAATACGATGTTATCTTTGCCAATAAAGTGTAATAATTTAGTGTTTTCGTCTTTCCAATAAGGTGCCCAATCTTTCTTGTTTTCAATAGCCCATTGCTTTGTTGCAGAAATATAGCCAATAGGTGCATCAAGCCAAACGTAAAGTACTTTTCCTTCAGCATCTTTTACAGGAACTCTTACCCCCCAATCTAAATCGCGAGTCATGGCACGGGGGTGAAGCCCTCCATCTAACCAACTCATGCACTGCCCTTTTACGTTTACTTTCCACTCTTTGGTAGAATGAACTAGTTCTCCATTTAAAACACCTTCTTTAATCCATTTTTTTAACCATTCTTCGTGGTTTTGCATCGGCAAATACCAGTGCGATGTTTCTTTTAAAACTGGTGTTGCCCCACTTAATGTGGATTTTGGATTAATCAGCTCTGTAGGGCTTAACGTACTGCCGCATTTTTCGCATTGGTCTCCATAGGCAGCATCGTGACCGCAATTTGGACACGTTCCTGTTATATATCTATCTGCCAAAAACTGTTGAGTTTCTTCATCAAGATATTGTTCAGAAGAATCAATGTTAAGCTCTTTTTTGTCGTTTAGTACTGTAAAAAAATCGGAAGCAGTTTTGTGATGTAATTCAGATGAAGTGCGATGGTAATAATCGAATGAAATGCCAAAATCGTTGAACGCTTTTTTTATTTGACTATGATATTTTTCTACAATTTTTTTAGGGGTAGTTCCTTCTTTTTTTGCCCGAATCGTAATAGCAGCACCGTGTTCATCAGAGCCACAAATGAATAAAACATCTTCGCCTTGTTGACGCATATACCTAGCATAAATATCTGCGGGTAAATATGCTCCCGCAATATGGCCAATATGTAATGGTCCATTTGCATAAGGCAGTGCCGATGTGATGGTATATCTTTTCGGTTTCGTCATAACTATTTATCGCTACTTTTAGAGCGCGCAAAGATAGTAAACGGATTATGATACAACCACCATTTCTTAAAACAGGAGATAAAGTAGCGATAGTAGCAACAGCTAGGAAAATTTCAAAATCTGAACTAGAAATTGCCATCAAAATATTAGAATCATGGGGCTTAGAGGTTGTTTTCGGAAAGCATCTTTTCGAAGAAAATAATCAATTTTCAGGAACAGATGAAATGCGAATTTCTGACTTTCAGTCGATGATAGATGATAATTCTGTACAAGCGATTATTTGCTCTCGTGGTGGATACGGAACGGTTCGAATAATTGATGATCTCGACTTTACTACGTTTAAAAGTGCTCCAAAATGGATTGTTGGTTACAGCGATATAACGGTTTTGCACGCTCATATTTCTACGAATTTTGGCATCCAATCCATTCATGGAACAATGCCAATTAATTTTGAAACGAATACTGAGCAAGCATTAATTTCTTTAAAAAAAGCACTTTTCGGGGTCTCATTTTCGTATGAAGTTTCTGCGCATAAACTAAATAGAAATGGTACTTGCGAAGGCGAAATTATAGGAGGTAACCTATCTATTCTGTACTCACTCATTGGTTCGCCATCCGATATTGATACAGAAAGAAAAATTTTATTTATTGAAGATTTGGATGAGTATTTATATCACATCGACCGCATGATGCAAAACTTGAAACGGACAGGGAAACTATCTAACCTGGCAGGGCTTATTGTTGGCGCGATGAGTGATATGAACGATAATGTGATTCCTTTCGGAACAACCGCAGAAGAAATAATTTTAGAAACGGTTGCAGAGTATGATTATCCTGTTTGTTTTGGTTTCCCTGTTGGGCATACGGAAGACAATCGAGCATTGTACATAAACAAAAAAGCCAACCTAATGGTTGGCTCTTCAGTTACATTTCGTTATGAGTAATTACCGCTCAAATTTCTGATAATCTTTCGGAATTTCGAAAAGACTATCCGGTAAATCTTTCTTTTCAATTTTTGTAATTTTTAACTCTGTTTTAACTGTTCCGTCAGTATTTTTTTCAATCGCGTTAACTGGGAAAACCGTTTTATAATCAGGAATGGTTATAAAATATTTCGAAAGGTTATCTTTTCTGTTCAGAACAGCAATTAGGTTGTTGAAAAAATCGAAACCGGTATCTGGAGAAACCCAGTACGATATTTGAGTGCTTTCGGCATTATATTTTACAATCCATTCAGTACATTCAAACCCGTTGATTGTTTTTTTGTTTTTCGTTTTAGTAACCTCTGGTTCAATAACAGGCGAAACCCTTTTGTTGGTGGCATCCATATATAATTTTCTATCAGGACTAAGGGCAATAACTGTTTTTTTGTCTAAATCGACAATCATAATACCTTTTATCACCCCGTCAGCCCCAGTTTCTTCAATTCTTACCATGTTTCCTTTTACCGAATAGGAATATTTAGTTGTTTCGGTCTTAATTTTCTCAAATTCTATAACGCCTTGAAACTGAGCGAATGCACTTGAAACACTAAGAATGGAAACTAAAGCGAGAGAGGTCAATAATTTTTTCATGTCAATTTAATTTGATTTCGAAAATATGAAATATATTTGAAACAAAGCAAACAACTACTGTTCCAAATTTTAAAAAGGTGGCAGAACATAATAATTTCGGAAAAAAAGGAGAGCAATTAGCGGTTGATTTGCTGAGGAAAAAAGGCTGTCGTATTTTGGCTGTAAATTGGCGACACCAACGCTTCGAAATAGATATTGTGGCTGAAACGAAGACCGAAATAATTTTTGTTGAAGTTAAATCGAGGGGCACATCTTATTTCGGAAACCCAGAAGAATTTCTCAGCCGAGGGCAACAAAAACGAATTATAGAAGCTGCTCATCAATACATTGAACAAAACGATATAGACAAAGAAGCTCGGTTCGATGTAATATCCGTTTTACGGGAAAACGGGCAATTAATAGTAGAACATATTGATGATGCTTTTTCTGCCTTTGATTAACAAACTTACATGGTCGATTAAAGAGTACACGTTGTTTTGTTAGCAATGTTGCAAATAGATAAACGTAATATGGCGCTACATTGCTAATTTTGCAATATGGCATATCCAAAAAGTAACAAGCGAAAGGGCGAACCTGTAAACAGGAAAGCCGAAAAAGACGCTTTTTTTCGTAAAAAGAAATACGATGAAAAAAAGGAAAAACAAATTACCAATGCAGACAACGGGCTTATTCGTCTAAACAAATACATCGCTAATTCTGGAATTTGTTCACGTAGAGAAGCTGACAAATTGATTGCAACGGGGGTGGTTAAAATCAATGGAAAAGTCGTTACTGAGTTGGGAGTTAAGGTGGCTCCTGGCGATGTTGTGCATTTTGGCGATGATAAAATAGTGAAGGAGAAGCCCATGTATTTGCTGCTTAACAAACCCAAGGGCTACATTACCACAGTTACAGACCCTCAAAAACGTAAAACCGTCCTCGATCTAGTTGGTAGAGCTTGCAAGGAAAGGTTGTACCCTGTTGGTCGTTTGGATAAAGACACAACTGGATTACTTCTTTTTACCAACGATGGAGAATTAACCAAGAAATTAACTCATCCGAAGTACAGAATTAAAAAAGTATACCACGTTGTATTGCATAAAAACGTTACAAAAGGCGATTTAGACCAAATAATTTCCGGAGTAGAATTAGATGACGGAACAGTAAAAGCTGATGCGGTGAGTTACGTTGGTGATGGAAAAGACAAAAAACAAATTGGCATTGAATTACATTCGGGTAAGAACCGGGTTATTCGTAGAATGATGGAAACGTTGGGCTACACCGTTACAAAATTGGATAGAGTGTATTTTGCAGGGTTAACCAAAAAAGACGTGCCAAGAGGAAAGCATAAATTTTTATCAACCCAAGAAGTTGATATGCTTAAGCGTCTTGGATAAGACCATTAAGCCTACGAATTCGTTATATTGTAAATGAAGTTTATAAAGCGATTAATATGGTTTTCAATTTTCGCAGCCATTCTTGGTTTTGGTACCAGCTTAGTTATCAGTAAATACTACGAGGGAAGTTTAAAAGCTTTTGCTGTTCAACAGCTAAATAAGCAGTTAGCGGCCGAAATTGGGGTTGAAGATGTTCAATTAACTGTTTTCAAAAAATTTCCTTACACATCGTTAGAATTTCGAAATGTGTGGGCGAAAGATGCATTGATAAAGGTAGGAGAGCAAGACACCTTCTTTTATTTTAGTCACGCTTACCTCCAGTTTAATTTAGTTGATATTCTCAAAAACCGGTTCATTCTCAGAGAAATTACATTAGAAAACGGGTTTATCAATCCCAGTGTAGATAAAGAGGGTTACGATAATTATCATATTTTTAAAAAGACAGATTCGAAGACTAATGATTTTTTAATCAACCTAGCGAAGGTAACGCTCAACAATGTAAAAGTTGATTATGATGATGCTGTAAGAAAAGACAGAATTCAGTTCGAGGCATATCACGCCTACCTTAAGGGGGAGTTTTCGAAAGATGAATTTGAACTCGATATATATGGAGAGTTTGATTTACAGACCTGCAAGTTAAAGTCAACCGAGTGGATTGCTAATCGAGACTTGGACATCGATGTCGGACTGTATATCAACAGTGGCACAAAACACTACGAAATACGTAGGGGAGATTTAAGAATTGACAACAATTTAAATTTTGAAATAGAAGGGAGTATTGATAATGCCGAGTCAACAATGCTAGACTTAAACGTCAAAGGAAAAAACTTAGACATTGTAAAATCGTTGTCGCTTCTCCCTAAGCGGTATTCAACTAAATTGGTAGCTTATCATAGCAAAGGTGAACTCACTTTTTCGTCTAATATTAAAGGACAATCATCAGGTAAAAAAACACCAAAAATTACTGCAGACTTTTCGGTGAATAATGGAACAGTAATCGAAACATCGAACAATATTGAGCTTCGAAATGTAAACTTTGAAGGTAAGTTTTATGGGGATAAAAACCTTGAATTGACTAACGTTTCATTTCGTTTCGATGGAGGTTCCGCTCAGGGAAATTACAAAATGAATGGAAATAAGCATCCGCTAGTTGCCGTAAATCTAATAGGGGAGATAGATTTAGCAATCGCCAAAGATTTCTTGAGGTTAGATACGCTGGCAAACATATCTGGAAAAATGAAGATTGACGCTAATTACGAAGGTAAAGTGGGCGACATTTCTAATCTTAAATCAAGTGATTTAAAAAGAGCCGAAATAGTCGGGACTGTTCGTTTTCAGGATGTAAAGTTTAGTGTAAAGGGTTCAGATAAGCTTTACGAAAACATTAGCGCAGATTTAGCCCTACATGGTAATGATATGTTGATAAATGAATTAAATGGCTCAATAGGAAATTCAGACTTTTCGTTAACCGGAATTTTTTCAAACATGATGTCATTTTTATTGGTCGAAAATCAAAAACTGACCGTTGAAGCCGAGTTTAAGTCTAATAGACTCAATTTTAACGAATTACTTTCTAGTAGTAAAGCTCAAACAGACACAACGTATTCGATAGCACTTCCAGAAAATGTAAACTTAAACTTGAGGGTGAATATTAATGAAACATTATTCAGACGTTTTTCGGCAACCAATATATCGGGAATAGTAAAACTTTCGAAAAACAAACTCAAAATTTCTTCGCTTCAATTTAATTCTATGGATGGGGCGTATAAGGCGAATTGTATTATTTATCCAATTAACGAAAATACTTACCGAGCGGTTTTAGAGGCGAAGATTAACCAAGTTGACATTAATCAATTGTTTTACGATTTCGAAAACTTTGGACAGGATGAACTAACGAGTAAGCATTTAAAAGGGTCAGCCGATGCGACTATTAATTTTAGAACCGAGTTTGATGGTGAATTAAACGTTAACCCCGCAACGGTTTATGCCGATATAGACATCGCTATTAATGATGGAGAATTGATTGGCTTTAAGCAACTATATAGTGTTTCCGATTACATAAAGTCGAATAAAGTGCTCAACGCGTTTATAAAAGCAGATGATTTCAAAAAAGAATTAGAACATATTAAGTTTAGCACCCTTCGAAATCAGATTTTAATCAAGAATAAAGTAATTACCATTCCACAAATGGAAATAAAGTCTTCGGCAATGAATTTGGTTGCAGAAGGCACACATACTTTCGATAATAAAATAGACTACGCTATGAATTTTTATTTATCTGATTTGTTGACTCGTAATCGTGACAGACAAAACAACGAAGGAAAAACGCAGGTATATATAACCATGACCGGAACAGCTGATAATCCAATAGTAAAATACGAGAAAAACACGATTTCAGAAACCGTAAAAGATGAGGTAAAAAAAGAATCTCAATCCGTAAAACAAGCTTTTAAAGATGAATTTGGGCTGTTCGAAAAAGATACAACATTAAAGAAAACTGAGCAACCGGAAGAAAAATTAGAATTTGCTATCGAATGGGATGAAGGGCCCTCTAAAAAAGAGACTCAAAAGGAGGAAACGAACAATAAAACGTCCAAACAGAAGTTTTTAAATATCTTAAAAGACAAAAAAGAAAAGAAGAATACAGACGATTTCGATTTCGATGATGATGACTTCTAATGGTGGAATGCTTTAAGGAATGAACGATAGAATGGATTTTTCGCAACGCGAAAAATGGACTCCGTTAGGTATTATATCATTCTAACATTTAATCATTCTCTCATTAACTGTAAATTTGACAAGTGAATATATATTCTAAAAAACAGCTCTGGAAATACATTTTGGGCATTATCGCGTTGCTCATTATCGGTTTTTCTTTTTGGCACACAAGCCAGTTGGCAAGTAAAATTGAGTTTGAAGAAAGGCAAAAAGTACGTCTTTGGGCCGATGCTATTCGGAAAAAAGCCAATCTGGTAAAATACACCAATGAACTGTTTACGAAAATTGGTGTCGAAGAGCGCAACAAGGTTGAGTTATGGGCGGAGGCGACCAAAAAACTAGCCAGTAACGAAGAAATTCATGATTACACTTTCGTTTTAAAAGTTGTGGCAGACAATACTACAGTGCCAGTGATCTTAGCTGATGACGAAGGCAATGTGGTTTCGTACCGAAATTTAGAAGGAGAAAATGTTGACCCAAAAGCCTTAAAAGAGCAGATGAAATCGATGGGAGAATTAAATGACCCTATCGAAATTTCCATTTATGGTGGAAGAAAAAACTATCTGTACTACAAGGATTCTCGGCTATTTGCAGAATTAAAGCACGTTTTGGATGATTTGGTTAAATCATTTATTTCTGAAATTGTCGTTAATTCTGCCTCAGTGCCTGTTTTATTTATGGATGAGACTAAAACAGAGGTATTGAATTATGGAAATGTCGACCCAGCAATTGTAAATGATAAAACGTTGAAGGTGCAGCTCATCGCAGAGATGATGTCGCATAACGACCCCATTTTGGTCGATTTGGGCGAGAATCAAAAAAGCTACATTTTCTATCAAGATTCAGATTTACTAACTCAACTCACTTACTATCCATTTATTCAATTCGGGATTATTGGCTTGTTTGTTTTAATTTCTTATTCGTTATTTAATTTGGCTCGGAGAGCAGAGCAAAATCAAGTATGGGTGGGTTTGGCAAAAGAAACAGCACATCAGCTTGGAACCCCATTGTCGTCTCTAATGGCTTGGGTAGAGATACTAAAGTCGCAAGGGGTTGATGCCTCAACTACTGACGAAATGAGTAAAGATGTTCAGCGGCTAGAAACTATAACAGATCGGTTTTCAAAAATTGGCTCAACTCCAAAACTAGAAGAAGAAAACATCTACGAAGTGTTAGAAAAATCTGTTGATTACATCAGAAATAGGACATCAAACAAAGTGAAAATTGAAATAAGTTCAACAGGGAATACGTCAGTTAAATTAAGTGTGTCGTTGTTCAATTGGGTAGTGGAGAATCTTTGTAAAAATGCTATTGACGCCATGGGTGGAAATGGTAATATCACAATTGATGTTATCGAAAAAAGTGACAATATTGTTATTGATGTTTCCGATACAGGAAAAGGAATTCCATCGAGTAAGCAAAAAGCAGTTTTCGACCCAGGGTTTACAACCAAACAAAGAGGTTGGGGCCTGGGGCTGTCTCTTGTAAAACGAATAATTGAGGACTATCACAAAGGAAAAATATTTGTGCACAAATCAAGTGAAGGTAACGGTACAACCTTTCGTATAGTGTTGAATAAATAATGGCTGGAATTTACCTTCATATTCCATTCTGCAAACAGGCGTGTCATTACTGCGATTTTCATTTTTCTACTTCTACTAAAAATCAAGACAAGGTCGTTGATGCGATGGAGAAGGAAATTGAGTTGCGCCAAGATTATTTACAAGACAAATCAATTGAAACCATCTATTTTGGAGGTGGAACCCCCTCACTTTTATCCAAAAGTCAACTAGAAAAATTGTTGCTAAAAATTCATTCAGTGTACGATGTAGAGCAAGATGTCGAAATCACATTAGAAGTAAATCCAGATGATTTAAACGCCGAAAAATTGTTTGAATTAAAACAAGCAGGAATTAATAGGTTAAGTATCGGAATACAATCTTTTTTTAATAGAGATTTAACCTTTATGAACAGAAGTCATAACGTTTCTCAAGCAATAGAATGTGTAAAAAATGCTCAGAAAGTCGGGTTTGACAATATCACAATCGATTTGATTTATGGTATTCCAAACCAAACGAACGAAGAATGGGAGAGAAACCTCCTACAAGCAATCAATTTAAACGTACAGCATATTTCTAGCTATTGCTTAACCGTAGAGCCAAAAACCGCTTTAGCACACATGGTAAAGAAAAAGCAAGTAATTCAAGTTACCGATGAAGTTGCCGAACAGCAATTTAACATGTTGGTTCAAGTGCTTGGAGATAATGGTTTGGAGCAGTACGAAATTTCTAATTTTGCCAAAGAAGGGTTCATTTCTCAACACAATAGTAACTATTGGAGAGGAGTTAAATATATTGGCGTTGGTCCTTCAGCACATAGTTTCGATGGACACTCCCGCCAATGGAACGTGGCGAATAACAATCTTTACTTAAAGGCTTTGGAGAATGATAAATTAGATTTCGAAAAAGAAATTCTAACAGAGAACCAAAGATATAATGAGTATATTTTAACGTCTTTACGTACAAAATGGGGGACAAACGAAAACTTCATTTTTAATAATTTTGACCAAAAAATGACTAATTTCTTTAAAAAAGAATCAAAAAAGCAACAAAAAGAGGGTTTTTTACTTAAAAATGACGAAAATTATGTTCTGTCGGCAAAAGGAAAGTTTTTAGCTGATAGATTAGCGAGTGATTTGTTTTATTTGTAGATTTGATTAAAATGACCGTATGACTACGTTAAAATTAAAGGTAAGCGATAAAATCTTAGGAAAGGTAATCTGGTTGTTGAATCAGTTCAATACTGCTGAACTCGAAATCATAGAAGGGAATGAAGCGTTTCAGAAAAACCAGGCTTATTTAAAGGGCGAGCTGAGCCGTGTAGACGAAGGTAAAGCAAAGTATTACAGTATTAACGGGGTTGATGAATTGTTAAGTAAAACAATCGCAAAAAATGAAGATTGAGTTACTTGACTCATTTGGATTTGTCATGACATCAACCATCCAAATAAACAATCAACAAATTGAAGCCGACTTATCGAAACCGATCGATTTATCGATTACTATGCGCCCAGCAGAAGATTGTGTTCGAGCATGGTATGTTGAGCCAATAAAAATAGAACCCGTTGTTGGCGATGGTTTTATTGGTGACGTAAATCAAGGCGGAGCGGTAAATTTTAGGAATATTTTTTTCAATCCACACGGTAATGGAACCCACACTGAGTGCGTTGGCCACATTAGTAAAGAGACCTATAACATCCTCGACTGTTTGCAAGAAAATTTCATGTTGGCACAGGTAATTTCGATTTCTCCAGAAGAAACCAATGGCGATTTGGTCATGTATAAAGAACAATTCGAAGGAAAATTGAAAAATGGAGTTACTGCAATTGTGATTAGAACATTGCCAAATCCACAATCGAAGAAAAGCACAAATTACTCTGCCACAAACCCTTCTTATTTAGATGTCGAGGCAACAAAATACCTAAGAGATAACGGAATAAATCACTTGCTAATCGACTTGCCATCAGTAGATAGAGAAGAAGACGAAGGGGCGTTACTTTCTCATCATGCGTTTTGGGAATACCCAGAAAACACTCAAAAACACAGAACTATTACGGAATTAATATACGTCCCAGATGAGGTGGTTGACGGGGTTTATTTACTGAATTTGCAAACAGCAGCGTTTGAAAACGATGCAACACCGAGTCGTCCAGTTTTGTTTTCGATTGTTATTTAGGTGAGCAAATTGTTGCGGTATTGAGCCATTTTACCTTATTTTGTATAGCAAACGAATCAAATACAAAAATAATCTTTGGTAATGGCGGTTAAAATTGACAAAACTGACTTAAAAATTCTGAAAATGCTCCAAGAAGATGGGCGCATAACAAACTTGCAACTATCTAACGAAGTTAATTTGTCGCCAGCGCCAACACTAGAGCGCGTTCGCAAATTGGAAAAACATGGCATAATTAAAAGCTATCATGCCGATGTAGATGAAGATAAAATGGGGATGGGTATTAAAGCGATTATTCAAGTTTCGTTAGTTCGCCAACTAGATAACGCGTTGCAGAACTTTAAAAAGCAGATAATGGAAATTGACGAAGTTGTTGAGTGTTTACAGGTTACGGGGGCATTTGATTATCAGTTGAGAGTTATAGTAAAAGATATTCCAGCGTTTGATAAGTTAATTACAGAGCAGTTAAGTAAAGTTGAAGAAATTGGGCAAATGCAGACCTATGTTGTTCTTTCTACTGTTAAGAAATCCAACGTTCTTCCGCTTAACTATTAATAATGAATGTAGAACAGTTTCGGGATTATTGTTTGTCGAAACATTTTGTTACTGAAGATCTTCCGTTTAACAAAACTACATTAGTGTTTAAAGTCTTAGGGAAAATGTTTGCCCTTACAGGGTTAGACGCGGACGATTTCAGAATCAATTTAAAATGCGATCCAGAAAGAGCGGTTATATTGCGGGAAGAACATCCATCGATAATGCCAGGCTATCACATGAATAAGCAACACTGGAATACAGTTATAGTGGATGGGAGTTTTTCTCAAAAACTACTGTTAGAGCTCATCGACCACTCGTATGAATTGGTGCTGAAAAGTCTGCCTAAGTCAGTTCGAAAAGAATTGGCAAAACAGCAATAAAAAATTCTATTATCTTCGAACCGATGTTTAAGTATTTTCTAAAAAGATTTGGCGCCTATTTTTTACAAGGAGTTTTACTAGCGGCTCCTGTTGCGGCCACTATTTATGTGGTCTATAAATTGTTTACAGCAATAGATAGTATCATTCCATTCGATGTTCCAGGTTTGGGCCTTTTGGCATTAATATTACTGTTGACTCTCCTCGGGTTCTTTGGTACAACAATTATTGCAGTCCCTGTAATGGCATACTTTAAACGCCTGTTGGATAAAGCCCCATTGCTAAAATCAATCTACTCTGCGGTTAAAGACCTAACCACGGCTTTTATGGGTAAAAAGAAATCGTTTACCGAACCTGTTCTGGTAAAAATGATGATAGATTCTGATGTTCAGAAATTTGGATTTATAACCAATAAAGACCTCAGCGAGTTGGGTATTAGCGATGATAAAGTGGCAGTATATTTACCTCACTCATATGCTTTTTCAGGTAATTTATTTATTGTTCCTAAAAGAAACGTAACTCCAATTGATGCTAAAGCGGCCGATGTAATGAAATTTATCGTTTCGGGAGGAGTAACATCGGTGGATAACGAATAATTATTTATTTTTACGAAGACTAAAAAACAAACCATGAAAAAAGTACTATTCCTTCTAATTGCAGCATTGAGTTTCAACATTTCACCTGCCCAATATAAAATTAATGTATCCGAAAAAGGTGAAAACCTTGGCGGCTCTAGCCACAATGCTTTTTCGGTTATGATATATGAAATGGACGAAAAGGATATCGAGAAAGCTTGGAAAAAGGTAATGAAAAAAATGGGTGCCAACGTTCAAATGAAAAAGGAAATGTTTGGTGATGATGCCAATACAAAAGAAATGGGCGACAACAATTTCGATATTTATGCCATTGTTAAAAAAGCAGATAAAGGCATTGAGTTATGTGTTGCAATAGATTTAGGAGGCGCATTTTTATCGTCAGGTCAGCATAGTGCTCAAGCAAAATACATAAAAGAATTACTGCATAAGTTTGCTGTAGAACAGACAAAATTGGGGATTGATGGTATTGTGAAAGAAGAAGAAAAGATTCAGTCAGACCTCGAGAAGGATCAGAAAAATTTAGAGAAAGACAAAGAAAAGCTTGGAAAAGACATTGAAGGCTACGAGAAAGACATTGAAGATGCAAAAAAAGCCATAGAACAAGCCAAAAAAGATATAGAGCAAAACGGCAAGGATCAAGGAGAAAAAAAGAAGGAGATTGAGGGGCAGAAAAAAGTTGTACAAGAAGTTATTGCCAAAGAAAAGGCAGTAAAATAAGACGGTATTTAATAGTATTTTTGAAGGCGGCAATATGCCGCCTTTTTTATGACTAAAAACGAGACAATAAAAAATTATCTAAAACTTCACTTTATCATATTTATATGGGGTTTTACAGGAGTACTAGGTAAATTAATTGACTCGATTGATGGAAGCACCCTAGCCTGTTGGCGGATGGGAATAGCATTTGTCGGTCTCATGGCGTTTATGGCGTTTCGCAAAATATCGTTTGCGGTAGATTTAAAATCATTGCTCAAATTTATGGGTATAGGGTTGCTCATCGCAGCTCATTGGGCTACATTTTTTATTGCAATTAAAGTTTCTAATGTTTCCGTTGCACTTGTTTGCATGTCATCTTCAGCGTTGTTTATGTCATTTATTGAGCCCATTATTTTCAAAAAGAAAATTGTGCCTTACGAAATCATATTTGGGCTAATTGTAATTGCCGCACTCTTTATGATTTTTAAAATTGAGTCTCAATATGCGCTAGGAATTGGCTTGGCACTTATTTCTGCTTTTTTGGCCGCACTTTTTACCGCGTTAAATGCAATTTATATCAAAACCCATAATGCTACAAAAATCACTACTTATGAGATGTTGAGTGGATTTGTCGGGTTAATACTTTTTCCAGTTCTTTTTGGTGATTTTAGCCCAGCAAATATTATCCCCGAAGGTAATGATTGGATTTACCTGCTTATTTTGGCCCTTATCTGCACAGCTTATGCTTTTGTAGTTAGTGTCGATATAATGAAAGTAGTGTCTCCATTTACAATGGCTATTTCGGTAAATTTGGAACCGATTTACGCCATCATTATGGCACTCTTTCTTTTTGGTGAAGAAGAACATATGTCAACAGGTTTTTATTTTGGAGGCATGATATTGATTCTTACTATTTTGGCCAACGGATTGATGAAAAATAGAAGCAACAAAAAATTAAAAGCAGCATGAGCGAGTCGCAACTATACTGTAACAGCTTAACAGAATATTCGCGGTATAAAACGCGCGAAGTAAAAGTTGGAAATATTGCCATTGGTGGCGACAACCCTATTCTTGTGCAGTCGATGACAACCACCGACACAATGGATACAGAAGCAACGGTTGAGCAATCCATAAGGATGATTGATGCAGGTTGTGAGCTGGTTCGAATAACTGCACCGAGCATTAACGAAGCAAAAAACTTGGCAGTTATAAAAGCTGAGCTAGTTAAACAGGGATACAATACTCCTCTTTGTGCAGACATTCATTTTACACCAAACGCAGCAATTGAGGCAGCAAAACATGTAGAAAAAGTTCGAGTAAACCCAGGTAATTACGCTGATAAGAAAAAATTTGAAGAGATAGAATACACAGACGAATCGTATAATGCTGAATTGGATAGAATTCGCGAACGATTTATTCCCTTAATCGAAGTTTGTAAAGAGCACGGAACAGCAATGAGAATTGGTACTAATCATGGCTCACTATCTGATAGAATTATGAGTAGATATGGCGATACTCCACTTGGAATGGTCGAATCTGCTTTAGAGTTTCTTAGAATTTGTAGAGAATTTGATTACCATGAAATTGTGTTGTCAATGAAGTCGAGCAACACACAAGCAATGGTTCAAGCTTACCGATTACTTGTGGTAAAAATGCAAGAAGAAGGGATGAATTACCCACTTCATTTGGGAGTAACTGAGGCTGGAGAAGGCGAAGATGGAAGAATAAAATCGGCAGTTGGTATAGGCACCTTGTTAGAAGATGGATTGGGCGATACCGTTCGTGTTTCATTAACCGAAGAACCAGAATTCGAAATCCCTGTTGCCGAGGCATTGGTCGATAGGTACAAAACAAGAGACAATCACGATAAGATTAACCCTATTGTAAACCTGCCTTACAATCCGTACCAATACACTAAAAGACAAACAAATACGGTATTGAACATTGGTGGGACAAATGTGCCAATTGTTATGGCAGATTTTTCGTTAAAAGAGAACATCACCCCCGCTTCGTTATATGCATTGGGTTATAACTATAACGTTAAAGACGATAAGTGGGGCATTACCGATTTAGCATGCGATTACGTTTTTGTAAACGATAAATCTGTCAATTTTAATATTCCGGGAACGTTGGGAATTATTCACAATCACAAACAGTGGTTAGATGTAAAAAGCCAAGACAGACGCTATCCATTTCTTACAGCTAAACAGTATCTCGATGGAGTAGAAATGCACTCCGATTTAAACATAGTTTATGTTTGTTTATCAGATTTATCGGAAGAACTTACAGCGCGATTAATATCAGATTCATCTGTGGTGCTGATGATAGACACCTATAACCAACATGGCTTGGCAGAACAGCGGAAATTGTTTACAGAATTAATGAATGCCGAATGTAAAACACCTGTCATTATTGGGCGGGCGTATGGTAATTTAGAGTCAAAATTATTGCAATTACATGCCTCAACCGATATGGGAGCATTATTGCTAGATGGCTTAGGCGAAGGTGTTTTTATTGCCGCAGAAAATTGTGGAAGTGACCAAATAATTAACCAGACTGCGTTTGGTATTTTACAAGCAACGCGTACCAGAATTTCGAAAACAGAATATATCTCGTGCCCATCTTGCGGACGAACCTTGTTCGATTTACAAGAAACTACAGCTAAAATTCGAGCAAGAACAAGCCACCTTAAAGGACTAAAAATTGGAATTATGGGTTGTATTGTAAACGGACCAGGCGAAATGGCTGACGCAGATTACGGTTACGTAGGTATAGGAAAAGGTAAAATCTCGCTTTATAAAGGACAAGAAGTAGTAAAGAAAAACATTACCTCAGAAACAGCTGTTGATGAACTAATTGAGCTCATAAAAGAGCATGGCGATTGGGTTGATATAGTTGGTAACTGAATTCCAAAGGAGTAGTACAGAAGATTTTTGAATGTTCGCTTACGCTACTATATGTAATGTGCGTTCAGTTTATTTAACGCTTAAAAGTAATAATTTTTGTGAGGATTCCTCGGTTACTACAAAACCTTAGTAGCGAAAAAGTTGTCAATTTACAAAGCGAGAATGCAGCTCGCTAATTTGTTATTAAAAAGCACTAGCAAAAATTATGGCACAATTCCCCGTAAGTTTCACAGAG
>JAESTK010000219.1 GCA_016763645.1 Flavobacteriales bacterium | reverse complement strand
TTAATATCAGTAGATTATACTCATCGAGCTGCCCTTTAAAGTCAGCAAGTTGCTTTATTTCTAAATCGTAATTATCGTTTGTTTGTATTGCTTGTTTCAGCGCAGCTATATCTGGGTGAGGCGCTTCGGTTAGCAATAGTATTTTTTGTCGTCCCTCAAGCACTTCAACGTAAAAATTGTACGAATTATTTATGAGATTAACTTCATTTTCTAACTCCGTTGTCTGAACAGAATACCTTTGCAGACCTACCCTTTCTGCGCTTAACAAAGTAGAAATAGAAACATGTAATTTATCTTGCGAAATGTTAATTTTCTCAGTAAAAATAGTGTTCCCGTTTTTTAATATCTTCACGAAAACAGTTTCTGTTTTTGCTTGTAAGGCAGATACATCAATCTCCACAGGGAACTGGTTTCCGAGAAAGGCTAATTTATTATGCGAAACATTCTTTATAGCAATATCTTTCTTTTCTGTGGTATCGCCAAGAGCAACTGCATAAATAGGGAAATTGAACTTAGAAGTAGAGTAAATCGGGTTTCGACCTTTGTTATATAAACCATCGGTAGCGACAATAAGCGCTCCAACATTTCTGTTTGCAAACCGGCTTTCTACTTCTTCGAAAAGTTGATTGATGTCGGTTTGTTGCCCATGATAGGTCGAGCTAATTCCTCTCACAACTTCGTCTCCGAACGTAAGCTCTTTTATTTCGAATTGCTCAGAAAGGCTTTTTATTGTTGCATTTATTTTATTGTCGAATGCTTTGAGATCGACAGAATCTACTCCTAACTTTATCGATTCGGAATTATCCGTTGCAATAACGATTATTGGCTTTTCTACTTCTCGAATAATGCTTTTCAACAACGGTGTTAGCAGTAAAAAAGCAAGAAAAGAAAGCAACAGAAACCGCAGACTAGCCAACAAGCGAATAATCCACTTCGGAACGGCTTCCGATAATTCTGTTTTTCTGTATAGTAAATACGATAATGCTCCTCCAAGAAGAAGACACAAAAACACGTACCATACTGGGTATTCGAGAATTAATTCAGCGTTCATAAGTTCAGTGTCGTTTAGTTAACGACTTGCAGTAAGTGATATTGCTAGGTCAGCATTCCGCCACATACATTAAGCGTTTGCCCACTTATGTATGCCGACATATCGGATGCTAAAAATAACGTAGCGTTAGCTATATCCTCTGGCTTACCACCACGTTTTAATGGAATTGCATCTCTCCATTGCTGTACCATTGCCTCATCTAATGCACCTGTCATTTCTGTTTCGATAAATCCTGGTGCAATTGCATTACAACGTATATTTCTTGAACCTAATTCTAAAGCTACTGATTTAGTAAAACCAATAATTCCTGCTTTTGAAGCAGCATAATTCGCTTGACCAGGATTCCCTTTTACGCCAACAACAGAAGCCATATTGATTATTGAGCCGCTTCTTTTTTTCAACATCTCTCTCATTACTGCTTTGGTCATGTTGAACACAGATTTTAAATTGGTATCGATTACCTCGTCCCACTGCTGTTCCGACATTCTTAATAAAAGGTTATCGCGGGTAATTCCAGCGTTGTTTACAACAATATCTACAACAGGAAAATCTTTATAAACTTCTTTTACAAACTCTACTGTTGCGTCATAATTAGCAGCATCAACTTTATATCCCCTAGCTTTTACGCCTCTTGCTTCCAATTCCTTTTCAAGGATTTTTGCTTTTTCTTCTGAAGATGCATAGGTAAATATTACATCGGAACCTTCGTCTGCAAATTTCTCTGCTATTCCTTTTCCAATACCTCTTGTTGCCCCCGTAATTATGGATACTTTTCCATCTAATAATCCCATACTTAATTTTAATTTATTTGAGTGCTCAAATATAGTAATTCGGAACATTGCTATAAGAATAAAACATCAATTACTCGTATAATAATTTTCAACCTTTTAGTAAGAAAAAAGCCCCCTCGATTACTCGAGAAGGCTTTTCAAGCTAAAACTAACTTGCTAATTATTTTCTTCTCTTTTTACCTTTTCCTTTTTTGTGAATTTCATCTAAATCAACTTGTTTCGTTCCTTTTTCTCCTGTAATTGTTGCTTCGCTATCGCATTCTCCAGCACCAAAGTCAAGTATTTTTTCACCTCTATCTCCTTTAATTTCAATCGTTCCGCTTAGCGGATGTTTACAGCTTCTTGCAATATGAAGTTTTTCTGTAATGGTTTTGGTTACTGATTTTCCTTCACAATGCGTTCCTGTAGAAGTTCCCGTTAGGTAGAATTCATCATCCATACAGTCATCGGTTTCTGATCCTGCAATCCATTCTTTTTGACCGACACGTGTTCTGGTATGAGTTCCTCGCTCTCCGGTTATTGAGACATCGTTATTAACATCAAACAATATGTTTCCAGCTTCACTAAAACCTACGTTGGTAATTGAACGAGTTCCTTCAATTTGTTTGTCGTGGTGATAAAAATCAACAAAAGTTACCGTTCTGTTTGCACCCGAATTGTGCAGGTCGTCAGAAATGACGATTATCATTTTTCCTTTTCTTTCATTGCATCCATCCTCTCCAAAATCTATGGTTACTATTTTAGGATAGTCGCCTCCGTCAGGAAATTCTTCTGTTACGGTGGCACATTCTCCAAAATCTTTTGGTTCGCAATACGTTTTCATACTTGCATTATCGGCATCAGAATCTATTTGTTGTTCTGATGTTTCTATTGCTGTTTCATCCTCACCTAATAATGAGCCAATTTCGTCTCCTGCTAATTTTTGGCAAGAGCCTAAGGTTAATGCTAAAATTCCAAATCCTACTGTTGTTTTAAAAATGATCTTTTTCATAATGTATAGTTTAAATTAATTGTGAATAAATAAAATAAGTAGGGTTATTTTTATATTTCAGTTTTGTGTTCACATTCTTTGACTTTCGATATTCGAAAAGGTTTAATTTGAGGTCGAAAAAAATCTTTAGAAGTTAGCGTCTAATGTCATCAGCACCATCTGGATTATTGAGATCATGTAGGGGTGTGCTTTAATTCTAGTCACGGATTGCAAATCCGCGAGGACGGGTTCCGTTGTTGAATTGGTCACATTCCAGTTGCTCTGCTACTTTAATATCCATTGCGACAGAATCCATTTGTAACAACTTCCCTTGTAAATCATAAAGCTCTCCTACCGTTACTAAAGTAAATTTTTCAGGATTTGTAACTGTAATGGAATAAGTGACCATATAATCTTTAATAGACATCTCTTGCAAATCTGAATCTAGCCATCCCATTTTTAATATTGTTTTTGTTTTTGGTGGGGTTGCCACAGCTATTTTGATAATTAATTCCTCATTTAATTTAATGCCAGATGTATCTGCACTAAAATAATATTCAGGACTAAATACGACACCTTCGTACTTGGTTTGATTACCTAAAGTATCCCAATCTATTACAAATAATGTATTGCCATAAAAATCCATAGAACCATACGTGGCCAATTTTCCGTTTTTATGATACCACTCCCCTTCACCAAATTGCTTCCCTTCCAACCAAAATGTTTTTGACTTTAGAGTCTTACCATCTCCATAATATTTTTTACTTACACCAGCAGGCACATCATTTTTGTAAAATGTCTCCGATTTCAAAACTCCATTTTCATAATAATAAATACACTTCCCTTCTTTTTCCCCGTTATTGTAACTCACCTCTGATTTTAAAACATTATTTGGATAGTAATATCTTGCTAACCCATGTTTAATAGTATCGTTAATGTAATTGATTTCTGGCAATCTAACAGTACTGTTTTTATTCGACTGCCCACAACTGCCCATTACTAGAACAAACAAAAACCCAATAATATTGACCTTTAACATACCTATCTTTTATTTTTCTTAGCTTCCCGTTCTAGCGATTTACAATCCGTGATACATTTAACTTACTGTTTTCCATGCTTGTATTGCTTCTTCTTACTGTTTTCAATAAACAAATTTACTAAAAAGCTTCGCACAGCTCAAGGATTATAAAAAGAAGACGGGTATATGAATAGTACACACCCAATTCAACATACCAATGTTTATTAGTTTTCCTTTCTACGTAAAGCTAACCACAACTTTTGGGCTACTATTGATTTTATGAAAACGGTTTTCGCTTCTATTCTCTTTTCTATTTCGCTCATTGGTGTATCCCAACCCATTTTATTGGATAGCGCTGAGACCAAGTACTTTGCGGAATTAGGCTTCGAAATAGATAGCACCAGTAACTACAAACTATTCGACTTTGTATGCCAATGGACCGAAACACCATACAAATACGCAGGCAAATCGCTTTCTGGTGTTGACTGTTCTTCTTTCGCCAAAGCATTACACTGGGAAGTTTACAATATTCGACTATTGGGAAATTCAACCGCTCTACCAAGCGAATGTATGCCCGTAGAACAAAACGAACTAAAACAGGGCGACCTTATTTTTTTTAATATTTACGGAGCTAAAATATCGCATGTTGGCGTGTATTTGGGGGACAATAAGTTTGTTCATGCCTCTACAAAACTTGGCGTAACGATTAACGATTTATCAGAAAAGTACTACGCAAAGCGTTATTTTTCTGCTGGACGAGTTGTAATTTTGGTTGACAAATAGATAGTCCGTATTTTTGACCGCATGGGATCAGAAAAAACGTTGATATTATCTACAGAACGACTTCACCAAAAACTGAACAGAATAGCTCACGAAATTCATGAAAACCATTTCGAAGATAAAGAGTTAATTATTGTCGGAATTGCAGACAGAGGTTACATTTTCGCAAAGCTTATCACCTCTATTCTAAAGAAAATTTCTGATTTAGACATCTCCTTACACGAGCTAAAAATTGACAAAAAAGGGCAACTCAAAGAGATTAATAAACAAGAACTTGAAAAAGCAGAATTATCAGGAAAAGTCGTTCTAATTGTTGATGATGTGCTAAACTCTGGAAAAACACTAGCCTACGCTGTTAAGCACATTTTGGATTACCCAGTAAAAAGACTCTGCACTACCGCAATGGTAAATAGAAGACACCGCCTCTACCCTGTTCGTGCCGATTACGTTGGCTTAACACTTGCCACAACTATTAAAGAACACATTACTGTGGATTTACAAAAAGGAAAAGAAGCTGTTTATTTATCGTGAGTATTAATTTCTTCAATTAAAATTTGATATTTTTCTGCGTTAAAGTCTTTTCCGTTAATTGTTATGTCGGCAGTTTTGTAAAATTCTTCGCGCGTATCTAATGTTGAGTTAATGTATGTCTCTAATTCATTTTCGTTGAGCGACATCAAAAGTGGCCTCCCTCCTCTGTTTTTAGATAACCTATTGTATAAGTCTACTTTTTCTAACTGTAGATAAACTGAAATTCCTGTAATACTAATTATCTCAAAGTTGTTTTCAAAACATGGTGTGCCTCCACCTAAAGCAACTAAAACATTTTCTTGCTTCGAAACTTTAATTAGAGCTTTAGTTTCTTGCTCTCTAAAATAATGCTCTCCTTTTAAAGCAAAGGCATCTTGCACAGAGCACTCCATTTCAGATTCTATTAATTTATCTAAATCGATAAATTCTAAGTTCATTTTAGAAGCCAACTTTTTACCGATAGTCGATTTTCCACTCCCCATAAAACCAAGTAAAAAAACTTTCATCAAAAACTATATTCTCGTTCAACTACACAAATTCGGACAGTATAGCTTTTATACCATTCGCTAG
>JAESTK010000356.1 GCA_016763645.1 Flavobacteriales bacterium | reverse complement strand
GGTGATGATTTATTTGTAACCAACACCAAAAGATTATCCAGAGGCATTGAAGAAGGAATTGCTAATTCTATCTTAATTAAAGTGAATCAAATTGGCACGTTAACCGAAACTATTGACGCGGTTAATATGGCAACAAAAGCATCTTACACTTCTGTGATGAGCCACCGTTCTGGAGAAACAGAAGACAGTACCATTGCAGATTTGGCAGTAGCATTAAATACCGGTCAAATTAAAACAGGTTCGGCTTCTCGCTCTGATAGAGTTGCGAAGTACAATCAATTGCTGAGAATCGAGCAACAACTTGGTAAGATGGCTCATTACCCTGGTAAGGATTTTAAATTCCTATAAGATAAATTACAATCTTCTAGAAATGTGAAATTCGCCCTTGCAATTTCATGTACTATGTTATACTTTAGCGACACTCGAAATTCGGGTGTCGTTTTTTGTTAATACACTATAAACCAAAGAGAAAGATGGATAGTTTGAAGGAGAAATTTGCAAGTAAAGCCTTGCCGTTTTCACAAGATGTAAAGCAGTTTTTAAAAGAACACGGAGATAAGGTTATTTCTGAGGTAACTGTTGCACAAGTTTATGGTGGATTAAAAGGAGTTCCCGGTATGGTTTCTGAAACGTCTAAATTAGATCCAGACGAAGGAATTAGATTTAGAGGATATTCAATACCTGAGTTAAGAGAGTTGTTGCCAAAGGCACCTGGAGGAAACGAGCCGTTGCCAGAGGGTATTTTTTATCTGATGTTAATAGGTGAATTACCTACGGAAGAAGATGTTGCAGACGTAAGTAATAATTTTGCTAGAAGAGCCATAGTTCCTCGCCACGTGTTTAGCGTATTGGATAAATTACCTATGCAAACTCATCCAATGACTCAATTTAGTATTGCGATTATGGCGATGCGTACCGAAGGTGTTTTCGCTAAGGAATACCGAGATGGTATGAACAAAAAAGATTATTGGTCTGCTACTTATGAAGATGCAATGAATCTAATTGCACGTTTACCAAGAGTCGCTGCATATATTTATAGAAAAACGTACCATGATGGTGATCACATTGAGCCAGATCCAAAATTGGATTGGGCGGCAAATTTTGCTCACATGCTTGGTTTCGATAGCGATGAGTTCAAAAGATTGATGAGATTGTATGCTACAATTCATTCAGATCACGAAGGAGGAAACGTATCTGCGCATACTAACCACTTAGTTAGTTCGGCATTGAGCGATGCTTATTTATCATTCTCAGCAGCAATGAATGGTTTGGCTGGTCCGTTACACGGATTAGCAAATCAAGAAGTTGTTCGTTGGATTTTGGAGATGAGAGAAGAAATAGGAACCTCTAGTCCAACTAACGATCAGATTGCAGATTACGTTAGAAAGACACTTGCTGAAGGAAAGGTAATTCCAGGATACGGTCACGCTGTTTTAAGACAAACAGACCCAAGATACACAGCGCAAATGGAATTTTGCAAAAGGTACATAGGCGATAAAGACGATTTAATTAACACTGTTCACGCGGTTTACGAAGTTGTTCCACCAATTTTAGAATCTCTAGGAAAAGTGAAAAACCCGTGGCCAAATGTAGATGCTCACTCAGGTTCAATCTTGTTACATTATGGTTTAAAAGAATACGATTTTTACACGGTGACGTTTGGTGTTTCTCGTTAGTTAGGTGTAATGGCCAACATGATTTGGGATAGAGCACTTGGTTTACCAATTGAAAGACCAGGTTCTACAACATTAGAATTGTTAAAGAAAAAAGTAGGCGCGTAGTTACGCTCTAAATATTTTAATGAAAAGGCTATCCAATTGGATAGCCTTTTTTGTTAACCTAGCCCAACCAAATGAGGATTTTGTACGTCTATCATTTTATGAAAACATTTATTACAATAATTTCGATTTTGATTTCTCTTATATGCATAGGTCAAAGTAATCAACAGTTGTATGAGAAATGGAATTTGGGTTTGAATATTTCTATAGACCATAATTTATATAACCCAATAACCAATATGGTCTTTAGTAATCAAAGCGGGATTGCGGATTTCCGTAGGACTAAATATAATTTCTCGGCAGGAATTGACAATCAGTTTAATTTTTCAAACAGACTTGCTTTAGTAGTAGGAGTAACATATTCAGAAATGAGTGTCGAAGGAACTTACTACTGTTATTCGTGTGATTTTTCAATGGCGCCACTACATCAAACATTTAGGCTATCTTATATTCAAACACCGTTATATTTTCGCTATTTTATTTATAGAAATACGATAGGAGTGCATTTTGATGGAGGTTTTTCGGGTAGTTATTCGATTAACAGGTTTACTCTTCAGAATTTTGTTTTTGATAGTCGCTTAGGGTTAGGAATAAACCATTCTTTGGGAAACGTGAAAATGAACTACACTATGGTTTATTCCAATTCTTTGGCAATAATATCAGAATACACGGATTATAAATTGCGGTCAGTAGGCTTATTGGTTGGACTTATATTTTAACTTTACCGAAGACATTGCTCGTACGATTTTATCGCACTCGAAAAGTGTATTACATTGAAAGCCTTCCCAACAGTCAACGAATATATAATTGCTCACCCAGAGCATCAAGCCGCTTTGGAGCCGCTCAGGCGGATTTGTAATCCGACTGATATGCAAACCCCACAAGATTAACTTACAAGTCCGAGTAATGTAATTTCCAGATTTTCCCTTTTCGTGACTAGTTTGCGGAATTAAACACAAATTAAATACTTCCCATTTCGGGAACTTTTATTATATTTGTATCGTTAAAAGTATAGCACTGTGCGAATATTATCAAGAAGAACGTTAAGAGAATTTTGGAATAATCACGCTGATTGTAAAGACCAGTTGCAAACTTGGTATCGAGAAACTGAAAAGTCGTCTTGGAAAAACATTAACGATTTAAAAGTAGAGTATCCGAATGCGAGTATTCTTAAGGACAAGAAGATTGTATTCAATATAAAGGGAAATAAATATAGGCTAATTGTTAAAGTCAATTTTGAATTTCAAATTACTTGGGTTAGGTTCATCGGAACACATGCCGAGTGCAATAAAATTAATGCTAACGAATTAT
>JAESTK010000281.1 GCA_016763645.1 Flavobacteriales bacterium | reverse complement strand
TTGCTTTGCTTCTAAAAAATGATGGGCTGCAATCATAGCGGTGTTATCACACAAGATATAGTGAATAATTAAAAGGGTAATAAATTAACAGGTATGTAAAAACTGTAATTTTCCCGTCTTCCAAATAGCTGACAACAACCTTCGAGCCGACATGATTGCGTGTGGTATCAGAGAAAAGCTTACTTTTCTTTGAACCAGAATTCAAAGGAGGATACGAAATGTATTCATTAAAAGCAGTAACACCAAGTGAGAAACCGCACATAGAAAGCGCATACCAAAAGGTTTATGCAATTAATTTTAATGCAATCAAGTGGAAACTTACTCAGTCATCAGAAGCAAGTATGACAGTTGAAGCATGTGAGTTCGCAGTAGAAGAGTATCGAAAGTTTCTTGTTTTGAAACTTTTATATCCAAGGGCTGAATTGGTGCCCAATAAACTGGTCGACAAGATGTGGCATGTACATATTTTGGATACGAAATCTTACAGGGAAGACTGTAATCAAGTATTTGGCTTCTTTTTAGATCATTTTCCATACTTTGGTATTTATGGTGCTGATGACCAAAAGCAACTGGCACAAGCTTTTGAAGTGAGTAAGAAGTTGTATGAGAAGCACTTTGGTGCATATCCTGAACAGGTAAATCATGCCTCAAGGTGCGCTGAACATGCTTGTCATTCACCATCATCTTGCGCTTGCCGTGTTTCGGGAGCTTGTAAATAAGTAAATTATGGTAGTGGCGGTTTGCAGAGTGCCGCCACTATTTTTTATAGAATTATATATCGTACAGAGGTAGCCATGAGAAAATATAGTAATAGTAAGGATATAAATTGTTTGATTAAAAAGCTGATAAAACAAGGTTGGAGTTATAAAGTAGGTAAAAAGCATGGAAGAATCATTGCACCGAATGGTAGGAAGCTTACTGTTCCTTCAACGCCAAGTGATTGTAGGGCATATTATAATTTTCGGGGGGATGTGAGAGGGTTAATGGCATGAAGAAAACAGATGTTCCACCGACATCATTTCCAACGCAGGCAGAAATTATCCGATTTGTTGTCAATACACTTGATATTCAGCGAGACAGAAAAAAGATAGATGAGTATGTGCGAGTAGGGGATGATTCAAAACATAATCGAAATGACATTATTGATAAAATTATTCAACCCGTATTAGCAGATTCAATTTGTTCTAAGCTAGCTGAGTCTATATCATTCTTTATAAAGTCAGAGCTAGATGATTATATTCAACGGTTTGTTTTGGATAAGGACTTGTGTTTTGTGCAGCGAAATGACATTTCATGTTTTCTAGCCCAAGAACTTGGCGGACAAACGTTGTTTTTATTTTTTGGGTCAAGGGTCTCTCTACAAGAGCGAAATTTATTATTGAATCTAAAAGATAATGAATGTCTATTTCAAACGCTAATCAGTCAACTTGATGGAGATGAAAGCTGGCAACAATGGTATGATAGCCTAAGCAAAGAAAATAAAGATAAGCTGCGAAACTGGGCAGGTGGCAAGAGCTTGCCGAGTATACAGTCGATTAAGCTTTTGTTTAAAAATTCTGAACACAGGACGTATAAACGTATTTTTATTTTAGCTAGAGCAATTGAATTTTTTAGAAAAAACAAGTTTGGAAAAATAGCTTTAGATGTAGCTCGATATAAGCTTAGAAAAGAGAGTTTTACCCCGTATCCGTACCCTCACTTTTTTGAGCCTGATGAATTGCTTTTTTCTAAAAAAGATAGCTTTGCAGATAGCCTTTTTGAGCAAAAGGGAGGAAAAGACAAGAAGCTTTTAAGGCAGCAACTTGATGAGCTTACACAAGAATATTATAAGAAAAACTATGATAAAATTTATGGGTTGTTTGAGTTATATATGTTTGAAGCCCAGTGGCATGTGCTTGCGGGTCAAAATAAAAAAGCTTTGGAGTATTATAAACAGGCATTTGACCATGGTTTATATCGTGTCGGGATACAACAGAAGAGTGTTATTAAGCGATCGCTTTCTATTGCTGCGATTGAAAAAGATTTGCCATTCTTAAAGAGGTTAAAGCAACAAGCCATAGCGTTTGGTATATATAATTCCCCTTTTGAACAAGATGAACTTGATAGTAGAGTAAATAATCATCAATCAAGAAGCCGTTCTAATATTGTTGAAGATTGGGAAATGAAGCAATGGGAGCAGGAGTTTCATTCTCTTTTCCGCGAAGAAATGTTTTTTGATGGCGTGAAGCCACCGACCCAAACATCAGTGAAACAATCAAATGAAAAGATAAAGCCTGACTATCGTCATGTGAACCGTCGGGTGGAGATATCAGTCATCGGTGGTTTGAAGAAGCAGCCACAGCTACTCTGGTTTATTTCTGATGGTAAATATGAGGTTGTGGAAAAACTTTTATCAAAGGGTGCATCAGTTGATGTTTATAGTGAAGCTGGTGATACCCCACTGATAATGTCAGTAATTAAAATGAGTAAAGATGAACTGGACTTTGTTGGAGAGCCTGATGATAGATTTTTTACCTTGCTATCAACATACCCGCATAAGCCTGAAACGATAAACCGAAGAACATCGAAAAAAAGACTCACCCCATTGATGTCTGCGATTGATACGGGTAGGGTAGATATTGTTCAAAAGCTGTTGGATATGGGTGCAGAGGTGGATAGAAAAGCCAGTGTTGATGATATTACACCGCTTTATTATTGTATAACTCTTATCAACAGGATTCAAAATCCAGAGAAGTATGGCAAAGAAAAAATGCAACAATTACTGCATCCTGAAATTGTTAACGAGATGCGGCGTTATGTTCCAACGATGTTGAGCGATGTTGATAGATCTTCACCGTTGTTTAGAAGCATACAAAGCACTATTGATAAAAGTGGGTACCATATTCCAACTATTGACCCTCAAGCTATTGAACAAATGGCTATTTTATTATTAAATAATGGAGCAAATCCAAATTGTGAGCATAATATTAAAGGAAGTGTTGCAATTGTTTATACTCCACTCTTGTTAGCCGCTGAATTTGATAATGCTTTTTTATTTGAGCAGATATTGGATTTTGGTGGGGATATTCAAAAACAAGCGAAATATTCAACACCTGATTTTGATGTTGATATTGAAGGAATATGTAAACAGTTTAACTCAGAAAGGGTTTTGCAGCTTTTAAGGCAAACAAGAGAAGCTTCTACTTGAGCTTTAACAGAAAGCTTTCACTATGTTGCCATGAAAAGTGTAGATGTAATTGTAATTGGGGCAGGGGCTGCGGGTTTGATGTGTGCTATTGTGGTAGCAAAGCGTGGCAAGTCGGTTCTTATTTTGGACAAAGCAGTCAAGGTGGCTGAAAAGATTAGGATTTCTGGTGGTGGTCGTTGCAACTTCACCAACCTTGATGTGACCGCGAATAATTATATTTCGCAAAACAAACACTTTTGTAAATCAGCACTTGCAGGTTTTAACCAGTGGGACTTTATTGATTGGGTCGTCCAAGCAGGTATTGAATACCACGAGCGAGAGCATGGGCAGTTGTTTTGTGACCATTCAGCTAAAGATATTATCAAAATGCTAT
>JAESTK010000218.1 GCA_016763645.1 Flavobacteriales bacterium | reverse complement strand
TGGCGTAATTTCTATAATGGTAGCCCATATCACTGTTCGAAACAATGAGAAATACAATACAAATGAAATCCCATCTAGCTGTTCAAAAGTAATAGTAACAGATCTATTAAAAGAAGAGTTAAATTTTAAAGGAATTATAATAACAGATGCTTTAAATATTATGAAAGCAGTTACTATTTTAGACAAAGCACCACTTAAAGCATCTATGGCTGGTTGCGATATGATTTTAATGCCTATTGATGAATTACAAACTATCAGTTGGATTGAAGAAGAAATGAAAGTTAATCCTGCTTACAAAAAGCAAGTATATCAATCTGTAAAAAAAATAATTCGTTTAAAAATCTGTTTAAACTTGATATAACCTTACTCGTACGTGAATCATTCGCGTTCCGGAATTTAATTCGTCCTAGCGGTTTTGAAATGTTATATCGTTGCCTCCGTTAGTGTCCTCACTAACCTACCCAAAAAACAGATAAGCAATAAATATAGCTGCGATAATTCCAGCGGCATCGGCAATTAAACCACAGGTAACAGCATATCTTGTTTTCTTAACCCCAACAGAGCCAAAGTAAACGGCTAACGTGTAAAAGGTTGTTTCAGTAGAGCCTTGGAAGGTACATACTAATCGAGAAACAAATGTGTCAGCTCCAAGCGATGGGTTATCGGGAAACAAAGTTTTTTGATATTCAATAGCCTCAATCATCATGCCTCTAGCGCCACTTCCACTCAGTGGTTTCATCATTGCAGTAGGTAAAGAGCGTACGATATCTTCGCTAACTCCCAAAACGATTAATCCATGCTCAAGCAAATCCATGGCCCCAGAGGCTCTAAATACGCCAATACCAACAAGCATACCGACTAAGTATGGAATAATTTTAATAGCGACATTAAACCCGTCTTTTGCCCCATCAATAAAGCTGTCGTATATGTTAATCTTGTTTTTAACGCCAAGGTAAATGAACGATGTTATTATTGAGAACAATATAAACCCTCCACCAAAACTTGAATATAATTCCATTTGGGTAGGGCTAAGACCAATTGCAAAATATAATATTCCTCCAATTACAGCTGAAGAACCAATCAAATAGCTAAGGATTGTTTTGTCAAATAGATTTATTTTTTGATAAATGCTAACAGCAATTAGCCCCGCTAAAGTTGAAAAATAAGTTGCTAACAGAATAGGTAGAAAAACATCAGCAGGGTTGGCGGCTCCATGTGCTGTGCGTACAGCCATAACACTAACGGGGACTATGGTTAAGCCAGAAGTGTTTAGCACCAAAAACATAATCTGGGCATTTGAAGCCTCTTCCTTATTCGGGTTAACCTCTTGGAGCTGCTTCATGGCTTTCAACCCAAGTGGAGTTGCAGCATTATCCAACCCTAGCATATTGGCTGAAAAATTCATCAACATGGAACCAGATGCAGGATGGTTTTTTGGTAGCTCTGGAAAAAGTTTGCTAAAAAAAGGTCCAACAATTTTTGATAAAATTCTGATAGCTCCACCATCTTCACCAATACGCATTATACCTAGCCATAAAGTCATTGCACCAATAAGCCCTATACAGATTGTGACACTCGTGGTGCTCATTGTAAAGGTGCTTTGAATAATATCGCTAAAAACATGAGCATTTGACTTTTCTAATACCCATCCCCAGGAGGTTAGATCGAAAACAGAATCCCTAAAATAATAGGCAAGTGTGCGAAGTATCGCTACGATAAAAGCAACTCCGAAAAAGAAAACGAAAATATAATGTAACGCCATACTGCGAATATGGCAATTCTAATAACTGAGAATGAAACGGTTGAATGAAGTTATTAAAAAACGTTAGTCGAAAACCTTTTCGCCATTGGTCAGCCACACTCCGAATACCTTGTCGTAAGCGTGTATTTTGGCTGTTTCGGTAGAATTTTGGTAAACAGGATTGCCTTGGTTTTTCCATTCGAAAATCCCTCCGTAAAGGTTGCTTACGTCAGTAAAACCTGCTTCAATTAGTTGTTTACAGATGTTCTCGCTTCGTTTGCCAAGAGAACAGTACACCACATTTTTTTTGTTCTATTCAATATTCGCAACCGAATCTAAACTAAACGAAGAATACCCAACGTTTTTCGCGTTTTTTATATGACTTACCTCAAATTCGTTAGGCTCGCGAGCATCAAGAATTATTGCATTTTTCATTTCAGAGAGGTCATCAATGCTAATTTCGTTAATTGAATGATTAAGCATCATATATAGCATAGCGCCAAATGCTTTCGAATTTACTTTTGCATCTGAATTTCGCTTATTTAGTATTCCCACAGTTATAGATGTTACGATAATTAAAACCCAAAATTTCTTATTAGTTAGTAGTTTTTTCACGATAGTAGTCGGCAAATGTAAGGTATATCCCAATCGTTGAAACAAATAGTGTTAATAAAACTGATAGTTGTCATGGTGTGAAACGCGCTTTTAGTGGTATATTTGCACTAAATTAAGAAGTGAGTGAATTATGAGTACTTTTAAGCCAATTAAGTTTGTAAACAAGGATGATAAAGAGTTTATCAAAGTTTTACGAGAACGAGTAGATGAGTATTTTAAGGCTAAAAATATCTCAAGAAATGCTGAGTACCGCTATTGGATAAAAATGGTGGGCATGTTAACGTTATATTTTGGTCCGTTTGCACTTATTTCGTTGGGACTATTTACAAGTACTTGGATATTCTTCGGATTATGGATACTGGCTGGTTTTGGCATTGCGGGTATAGGTCTAGGTGTTATGCACGATGCAAATCATGGTTCTGTTTCAAAAAACATGAAAGTTAACAATACTGTAGGTAAGCTAATGAACGTAATTGGAGGAGATGCATTGAATTGGAAAATTCAGCACAATGTACTGCATCATACATTTACCAATATTGATGGATTTGATGAAGATATTGATCCAGGAGGTACACTACGTTTTTCGCCACATCAACCTCGAAAATCGGGACATAAATTTCAATTTATTTACGCTTGGTTTTTGTATGGATTTATGACTATTTTTTGGATAACATTCAAAGATTTTGTTCAGTTGGCGCGTTATAATAAGAAGGGCTTAGTTCAGGCGAAAGGAAAAACGTATTCAACTGAATTGGTAAAGATGATTTTCAACAAAGTGTTGTACTATATTGGTATGGTAATAATTCCTTTAACTTTATTTCCCATTGGCGAAATGGTTAGCGTGGGTTTGTACCTTGGGGGTTTTTTGTTGGCTCATTTTGTTGCGGGCGTAACGTTGGGGGCAGTGTTTCAACCAGCACATGTTATTCCCGAATGTGAGTATCCTTTACCTGATGAAAATCTTTCTGTAGAAGGTAACTGGGCAATACATCAATTAATGACTACTGCAGATTTCGCTCAAAACAACCCTATAGTAAATTGGTATGTTGGCGGCTTAAATTTTCAGATAGAGCACCACTTGTTCCCAACTATTAGTCATGTACACTACAAGCCAATCTCTAAGATTGTAAAAGAAACAGCAGATGAATATGGTTTGCCGTATTACAACAACAAAACCTTTTTTGGTGCAGTATTCAACCATGGAAAGATGTTGTATAGATTAGGGAGAGAATAAGTCACCTACCCCCCAAAAGATGGAATAATGAAAGCGTATAGATTCATTATAACGGCTATAGTTATTGGATTTTTCTTTGTTTCATGCTCCGAAAACAATGAGCAATACAAGTCAGTTGTAGAAAACTCAAATGGAATTGGAGAACTTACCATTCAAAAAATTAAAGTACCAACAACAGCCGAAAGTTCGGTTTCAAATTTATTTGTTGGAAAAAATGGCGAGGTGTATCTCACTTGGACGGAAACGAAAGAAAGTGAAAACAGCTCCTTGTATTTTTCGACCTTAGAAGAAAACAAATGGAGTTCACCAACCAAAATTTTAGAAGGAAATAATTGGGTTGTTAATTGGGCTGATTTCCCTTCGTTAACTCAATTTGGTGAGAATTCTTTAGTAATCAATTTCTTGGAAATGACTGACGAAGCAACCTTTGCTTATGATGTTAAATTAGCTATTTCCAATGATGGTGGTAAAACTTGGGGTGAATCGTTTGCGCCCCATAAAGACAATACAAAAACAGAACACGGTTTTGTTTCGCTAGTAAAGTATGGCGAAAATCAGTTCATGGCAATTTGGCTTGATGGTAGAAAATACGATTCGGAAGAAGAACCAGACGAAATGACTTTGCGTTCAGCAATCATCAATCAAGATGGTAGTATCGACCAAGAATTTGTGATTGATACTCGCGTTTGCGATTGTTGCGCAACAAGTGCTGTTACGACAAGTAATGGTGTTTCTGTAGTTTACCGAGATCGGTCAGATGCAGAAATTAGAGACATTTATGCTTCTACGTTCAATAATGGTAATTGGTCGGAACCAATTCGAATATCTCGCGATGGTTGGGAGATTAACGGTTGCCCAGTTAATGGACCGGCAATTGAATCTTATGAAAACAACACCGCGGTTGCTTGGTTTACCGCAGCGAATGATAATGCGAAGGTGAATGTTGCTTTTTCAGTAGAATCGAACAAATTTACTACGCCAGTTGCCGTTAACACAACTCGTACTTTAGGAAGAGTTGATGTAACTTACATCAATAAAGATAAAGTTGCCATTTGCTGGATGGAAGAAGAAAATGACATTTTTTATATAAAAGTAAGGATGGTGAACAGTGATGGTTCAGGCATAATGGAAGAGCCAATCGTAGTTTCTAAAACCGAAGGAAGTCGCTCTAGCGGATTTCCTAAAATGGTTAAATCGGATAGTTATTTAGTTTTCTCATGGACGGAAACAGGTGAAACATCGGTTGTGAAAACAGCAAAAATTAAACTTTAAACAATCAATTAAATATCAATAATTATGAGAAAATCTATTTTTATGCTCGGAGCAGGAATGCTATTTATGTTAGGAAACGTAACGTTTGTAAGTTGTGGTGAAGAAAAACCAGTAGCAACAGAGGCTACAACTGAAGAAGCGCATGCACACTACCAATGTCCTATGAAATGCGAGGGAGATAAAGTGTACGAAACAGCAGTAAAATGTCCTAAATGCGATATGGACACTAAAGAAGTATAAGCACAAAGGCTACCAGTCAATAGGGTAGTAGTCTTTCAAAAAATTTCCAGACCAGTGTTTCCCAGTATTGATACCATCAATTAATGGGTCCATAACACGAGCAGCGCCATCAACAATATCCAAAGGTGGCTGAAAATCGTGCGTATCTTGTTTTTGTTTAGAAAGTTCAGCAGGGTCTTCATCTGTAACCCAGCCTGTGTCAACGGCATTCATATATATACCCGATTTAGCTAAATCAGAAGCGGAAGTATGTGTAAGCATATTTAAAGCGGCTTTCGCCATATTTGTATGTGGATGTCTGTCGGCTTTCTTAAATCGATGGAACTTACCTTCCATCGCAGATACATTAATGATGTGCTTTTTGCCTGTATTATCTTTGCGCATTATATTAGAAAGGCGATTACATAAAACGAAAGGAGCCACAGCATTCACTAATTGCACTTCAACCATTTCGGGTGTTTCTATTTCGCCTAATTTTAAGCGCCAACTGTTTGTTTTTCTGAGGTCAACCTGCTGTAAGTCTGCGTCTAATTCACCTTCTGGGAATACTTCTTTAGTTTGCAACGAATTATCAAAACTATATGGAATTTGCGATAGTTTAGCTGAAGAACGCAGCCCAACTCCAGGCTCTGGATCGTGCCAAGTTGCGGGTAGAGTATTATTTTGCTTCGCAGAAGTTCCAATCGAAAGACTTTTCAATTCTTGCACACAAGAATCGTGGTCAGTCAATAATTCTTGCGCTGAAATGGGAAGTTTGCTAAAAGTCAATTCTTCGGTAGCTATGAGGTGTTGGTAGAATCCAGCAGGTCTTCTAACAGTGTGTGCAGCATTGTTTATCAGAATGTCCAATCGCTCGTAGCGCTGTTCAATATAGTTGCAAAAAATCTCAACACTTGGTATGTGTCTTAAATCTAGCCCGTGAATTTTTAGACGGTGTTTCCAGTTTCCGAAATCTTCTTCTTTTGCAAACCGTAATGCAGAGTCGTTAGGAAATCGAGTTGTTGCTATTACTGTCGCTCCCGCGCGTAAAAGCATCAGTGTTATATGATATCCAATTTTTAATCTAGAGCCTGTTATTACAGCAGTTTGACCCGTTAAGTCCGTTGTTTGGAAACGTTTCGCGTAGTTTAAATCACCACATTCGGCACACATCGTGTCGTAGAAATGATGTAGCTTAGTATAAACGGCTTTACATACGTAGCAATTTCTTGGAGATTCTAATTCTAGAGTTTCAGCAGAAGGAGCAATCAATTTTGGCGCTTCAAACACAACTGATTCTCTAGCGCTTCTAATTCCAGTAATTTTTCGAGCGTGTTTATCACGCTCAATCATTTTTCGTTTTGCGGCTTTTTTTCCGTCTTTTCTGCGTTTGTTGAATTCATCTCTACTAGGGCGAGATAATTGCCCCGCTATTTTCATTAAAGCTATTCTTTGCTCTTCGGGAAGCTCGAACAATTGATTTGTATTCTCAACCAATTGTTCTAACGTAGAAATACATTGATCAATTTCAGATAAATTTGGTTGGTTTTCAATTTCTCGCTTCAATTTCCTTCTCAATTATGGAATATAAAACAAAGGTAATTGATTTTTATGCGCTTGGTATTTATAATTTTGAAGATTGATATATAAATTAGCATGAAACATTTACTTTTTTCACTTGTAGTACTTTTAACGATAACCTCTTGTAAAAAAGAGGAGTCTGTTGACCAACCCAAAATTGATGAGGATATTATTGCGCAATATATTGCTGATAACAATTTGGATGCCACAGCAACGGGCACAGGACTATATTATGTAATTGATAGTGTTGGCGCAGGGGCTAAGCCGAGTAGTCAATCTACGGTAACGGTTGCATACAAAGGTTACCTCACTGATGGTTCTGTATTCGATGAATCATCTGCATCGGGAGCAACATTCGGGTTAAACTCTGTAATTGAAGGATGGAAAGAAGGTATTCCGTTGTACAGTGTTGGTGGTTCAGGCATTTTATTAATTCCCTCAGCATTGGGGTATGGCGGTCAATCGCAGGGTGACATTCCTGCTAACTCGGTACTGATATTTGAAGTATCGTTAATCGATTTTCGTTAACCTGTTTTAGTCTTTCGAATTCCCGTTATTTCTTCATTTGGAGGAGTAGTGCATTAATACGATTAAGTTTACTTTCTTCGAATAATTGATTTCTTAATTCTAGATGTAATTTAAGGTACCCAAAAGCATTATTGTTATCGTGTCGATTCTCATAATAACTTGATATTTCTTTATAAGAATCTGAAAGCTCTTCAATCAAATCGTTTCGTTTTGCAAGGTTGCAGGCCTTTATTAAGTAAGTGTAGCCTTCACTAGAATTCCCCATGCGAATTAAACTCTTTCCGAAAAACTTCGAAGCACCACATTCTATTGCTAAATAATCGGTTTGTTCGGCAAGTATAATTGCCTGTTCAAAATAAGAATTAGCAACATTATAGGCTTCTTTAGTGAAGTACAATTCGCCCAAATTGTGATTTAAAATACATTCAGTTCTCGTTGTTATTCCTTCGGTGCTTAAACCTTTAAGAAAAGAATTTTCGGCCTTGTTGTGATCTTTAAGTTTTAGATATGTATCCCCAACGTTATTAAGCGAAGCGATAATTGCATTTGAGTCTCCAATTTCTTCTCTTAATTCAAGGCATTTCAAATTAACTTCTAACCGTGTTTCATGGTCGCCAATAAAATTATAAACAGCACCCAAATCGTTTAAGCAATGCGCTTCGAGTTTCACATCACCAATCGCTTTAAAAATATCGATAGCCTCTAAAGTAGCTTCAAGCATTTTAGCATAATCACCGATAGATTGATAGTAAGCCGATAGCGACTTTAGTGAATGGGCAAGGCCTTTGGGGTAATTTACTGTTCTGCTTTTTTTGTTTATTTCAAGCGCAAGTGCATATCCCTTAGACCGATCTATTTTGTAAAGTTCTTCAAGTTCGATGTCAATTTCTCTCTCTTTCATCTCAAATTGAGTAAAAGCAAATATACTTAATCAAGAAGTTCGAACCTCGAATTGTGTTTATTTGATGTTCTATCACGTTTTAATGTGATGAGAACGCGTAGCTAAGAAACGTAGGGAGTTCAAAGCGATGAAGTTTTCCATTGCTAATTAACCAAATTTTGTGTTTTGTTTTTAATTTGTCTTCATTTCAAAAACCAAATCGCAAGATTTGGTGGTGTTTATTTAAAGCTCAAAACTTCCAATTTACTACCCAAACCCCTATGTTTTTTTAGCCATTGTTGCCAGTATGTGCTTTATTTCTTTAAATTTTCTTTTGCTGTACTAATGTATTCATCAAGGTTTTTCTGGTCGTACTCTGATGTAGCATAATCGTATTTTTTTAAATTTTCCAAAAATTCAATGTCCTGCTTATCTGGGTATTTTGAAATGTAGTTTAGGAAATTCCTCATTATTCCATCTCCAAACCTTCTTATTTCTATTGCTCCGTGAGAATGTGTAGAGCTCCCAGCTGTCATTAAGATATGGTTTTTTAGAAAGCCGTTAGAGTCAAGTTTAGAAAACATATGGTCAAATTGACTAGAATTTGGAATAATGACTCTGACAGTATAATTATCTATTGAGACTTTTTTATTATTTACTTTAATAAATGCTAAAACATCTATTTCCTTAATCGAATCCCCGAGAGCGATTTCTCTTATACGACTTGAAATAGAATCTTCTAAGTTCAATTTTTGTTCGAAAAGTTTAGGATTTGCCTTAAAAGCATTATTGAAACCAAAGTAATAAAACATAAAATCGTAGAACAAAGGTTTTGCTTTCTCTATTTTCAATTCAGCAAATACTTCCATATATTCCTCAATCCAATCCATTTTATTGTCAATAGTGCCACCACCTTCCATTTCAAGAACTGTCAAGAAATCTGAATAAAGAAAATCTTCTACGTCCTTTGTTTTAAAGTGTGATAGACCTGAATACTTAGAAATAGTGTATTCCATACTTGGGTGTATTGATTTGTCGTGGGTAGAAACAAACTGCATTAATGAAGGAATACATTCTGTTAATTCATTTTCGGTAATAATATAGCAAATATCAAGTATTAAATCCCTTGTGCCATTTTCTAAATGATAATTTAAATAAGGAACATAATCTTTTGATTCAAGCTGATTTAATACATCAATAGTTAGTTCAAATAAATACTCATTTTCAGTTTTAAGTAGCGGTAATAATTGGGGAATCGCAGGTTTATATTTGAGTTTACCTAAAGTTTTTATTATTTCTATTTTTCCTCCATCAACTCGGTTCATTACAGGATCCATAATGTTCTGTGGGTAAATACCTTCTTCTCCAGCTTTCTGTAATTTGCTTAGCAATATTGAACCAATAAAATCAGGATCTTCATTTGCTAATTGCCGAACAGCTTCTCCTTGGACAATACTGTTTTTACTATCTAAAAGCTTAACAAGTAGTTGGCGAGATTTTTCATTATTTACTTGACCTAAAAGTTTTGCTAAAGCAAAATTTGATTCCTCATTTTTACTTTCAAATACTATATAATATACATCTTGAAATGACTCATAAGATGATAAATACAGCATCATTAAATACTGAGCACAAATATTTTTTGAAATATTGTTTTCAACTTTTTTAAGGGTGCTATTTTGAAAGGTCGAATTGTTTTCATTATTTATAGCGAATAAAAACTGTTCAAATTCTTTTAATGAAAAATATTTCTGTTTGCCATAGAATGTAGTTTGTAATAGGTCATACTGAACTTTTTTTCCTTTTACACTCAAGTCTCCCGAAGTAGGTGACCATATATAAAATGCTTTATTCGATTTTAACGCTTCGAAGTATGGAGTTAATTCAGGCTCTTCCTTAATCCTATCAGCCCAATATTCAATTGTTCTTTCTGTCGGGTCATAATTATTCAGAAAAACAATGTATCTATCTCCAATCTTCATATTATCAATTGGACCAAACCTGTTACTAAAACCTGAAATCCATATTTCATCGAAACCAACTTTCCCTTTAAAAATCTTTATCACTTTTGCTTTAGCCCTAAATTCTCCATTTGATGAATATTCAATTAGAGCAATGACATCAGAACTATCAACCATCTCTTTCCAGCTTGGGTCAGTCCAACTGTCTGCTTTTGCTTGAAAAGTAAATAGAGTTATTATTAAAAATGTAAGTATCTTAATTGTTTGCATCATTTTTTACATTACTGGCAACACGTTTCCTAAATGAAACATTGTTGAGGTTCGAAGGTAACGGTTTTTAAATTGAATTACGAGTCAAAATATAGTCACTAAAGCTATGCAAAAATGAATCTCAATTTTCATTACTTTTGAATGCCTCATCAAAATGGCAATGAAATGACAAAATTTAAGAATTACGCACAAGGAAAATGGGTTGAAGGAGATGGTAATGGAACCACTCTGTTTAACGCAATAACAGGGGAAGAAATAGGCACCGCGTCTAGCTCAGGGTTAGATTTTGGCGAGATGATGAACTACGCTAGAACCGTTGGAGGTCCTGCATTGCGAAAAATGACTTTTCAAGAGCGAGGGTTAATGCTCAAAGCTTTGGCAATGCATCTTATCGGAATCAAAAAGAAGTTTTATGCGCTTAGTGCACAAACTGGCGCAACAAAAATTGACTCTTGGATAGATATAGAAGGCGGTATCGGGAACTTATTTGCGAACGCAAGCCTAAGACGACAATTTAACGATGCACCATTTTACGTAGATGGAGAATATGCTCCAATGTCTAAAGAAGGAACGTTTATCGGACATCACATCATGGTGCCAAAACAAGGTGTCGCAATTCATATCAATGCATTTAATTTCCCGATTTGGGGAATGCTCGAAAAAATAGCAGTGAATTTTATGGCAGGTGTTCCGGCAATTGTAAAACCAGGAACTGTTACATCTTACCTTACCGAATTGATGGTTAAAGAAATTGTTGATGCTAAAATTTTGCCAGAAGGTGCTTTACAGTTAATTTGCGGCTCTGCTCGCGGAATTCTCGATCATGTCGAAAGCCAAGATGTAGTTACGTTTACAGGTTCTGCTTCTACAGGAAAGATGCTGAAAGCTCATCCGAGATTAATAGAAGAAGCTGTGCCGTTTAACATGGAAGCAGATTCTTTGAACGCTTCCATTCTTGGAACAGACGCTGTTCCTGGCACTGATGAATTTGACTTATTTATCAAAGAAGTTCAGAAGGAAATGACGGTAAAAGCTGGTCAGAAATGTACTGCTATACGTAGAATTATCGTTCCCGAAAATTTAGTTGAAGATGTTCAAATTGCACTAGGTAAGCGTTTGGCTAAAACTATAATTGGAGATCCTTCCGTAGAGGGTGTTAGAATGGGGGCATTGGCTGGAGCAGAGCAACGCGAAGACTTAAAAGAGAAAGTACAACAATTAGCGAAAACGCAAGAAATTGTTTACGGAAGTATAGATGACTTTGAAGTGTCTGGAGCTGATAAAAATAAAGGTGCATTTTGTTCGCCAATTTTGTTTTTAAATTCCGACCCATTCAACAATACAGACTGTCATAATATAGAGGCTTTTGGGCCCGTTTCCACAATTATGCCTTACAAAAATTTAAGCGAAGCAATAGAATTGGCGAACATGGGAAAGGGGTCTTTGGTTTGTTCAATTGTAACGAATGACGATAAAATCGCGCAAGAATTTGTAATGGGTGCAGCACCAATGCACGGACGTATTTTGGTGCTTAATGCCGCTTGTGCGAAACTCACTTGCTTCTACTTCAGTTTCCCAACTGCGATACCCGTCGGGCCATTTCAAACTCATTTCTCTTGGCCTTGTCCCACCCCATCCAGGAATAGTGCCTAGAGCTTTAAAGCCAGCTGGAATATTGTCATGTCCCGCTTCAACCAAAAGGAAGTCTAGCCGAGATAAGATTGAGGTAGATACTCTGCTGTTCCAACAGATCATGGGGGTACGACCCTCTAAGCTATTTAGCCAATGAGTAGCAAATGACGCCAATAATGACCAACCACTATTCATTTTTGCTTTGGAATCGACATCCTTATTAATCGCTGAATGGATAACCTCGTAAATATTTTCCCAGCTGACTCCTTTTTGCGGTACACCCGCCTGCAAAAAAATCTCTTCAGCCATTTTAACCGCTAGTTTTTTATCCTCATCATTCCATTCTTTACCTTTATCAATGCCTTTGGCGAGCAATTCCGCTCGATACATTAACGCATCAGCCGTATGACAAACTTGCATAAGACCGTTTCTTGGTTTTGGCCAAAAGAAATGTTCGAGACGGTCATGCCAGGTACTCACTGAATCTTCCACCGCAACTCTTTGATACATAGGCGTGAAAACATCCTCGTCTATCCGGGCAACTAAAGCCTTGGCGTATTCTTCTGGACTGGCATTTTTAGCTGGTACTATCGGAGGATAGATGTCCTCTCCTATCATGTCTATTCCAGCATCATCAATAATGATAGGATGACTGCTGGGCGATTCGATATCGGCCTGAATACGGGCTTCGGCATAAGACGCAAACATGTCTTGCTCTAAAAAAGTCAATGAATCCCAATAATCTAACGCCTGGTCAGTAAGTCTAACGCCATATTTTTTGGAGTCATCATTGAGTTTAGTCTTTCTAATTACGTCGGGATTCAACAAGAAAAAGGCATTATCTACCTGCTCAGTATCTCTAAAAGACCAAGGCACCATTAATCTGGCGGTCACTTCTACACTAAAACGCTCACCGCCTTCGAGAATTTGGTATAACTTCAAATCGCTGTGACCAACAGGCATTTTCCCCTTTCGCCATTCGTCATGTCCCCCAAAACGTTTAAACCAAACCTTCCAGGCACCTATAAACAGTGCTTTAGGGACTTGAAAGTGATCTGCCTGGGGAAAAATCATTTTTTTCATTCGACTATCCTGCTCGTTATCTGATCTTGAACTTAATCTATGTCTTTAATATTAAAGCTATTTTGGCAAAATTCAACGGTCTTTTGTTTTTTGAGCAAGACCACGGCTTAGTTCCAATCATAATGGCCTTGTAACGAACTTTTATTCTGTTTAACTATAGACCAATAAAGGG
>JAESTK010000217.1 GCA_016763645.1 Flavobacteriales bacterium | reverse complement strand
TTTTTTCAAATGAACCGAAAATGAATATGGATAGAATTACAATTACTAGAATGGGCAATTTTATTTTTGAGCTCAATTGATGAAATTCAATTTTTTTCGTGAAAATATATTCCGTAAGGACTAAGACTATAATTGTCAAAATTGAAAGTAAAATATCAATTGAATATACAGTAGATTTGGATACTGGCACTATGTATAAGCTAAGTTGATTGATTTTATACTGCATCACATCAAAAACTTCGCCTACAATATAATTGGCGTCAGAGAGAGAGTTGGCCCTGAAGTATATCCAACCGATACATACTAAAGTAAATGTATTGGCGATCTTGATCATTTTAATAAAGTTATTATTGCTATTAATTAGCAGGAATTTGAAGTTTTGGATAACAAGCAATGTTCCGTGGAGAAGTCCCCAAATAATAAATGTCCAATTGGCTCCATGCCAAAACCCGCTAATCAAAAAAGTAAGAATTAAATTATAATACCATTTCCATTTAACGGTTCTGTTGCCACCTAGTGGAATATAAACGTAATCTCGAAACCATGTGGATAAAGAAATGTGCCACCTCGACCAAAACTCACTTATACTAGCTGAGAAATAGGGGGTGCGAAAATTTTTCATGAGATCGAACCCCATAGTTCGTGCGGCCCCAATGGCAATATCAGAATAGCCTGAAAAATCGCAATTAATTTGAAATGCAAAAAATATTGTTGCCGTAACTAATGTCAAACCATGATATTCAGTTGGGGTGCCATATATCTCGTTAACGAATATGGCTAATCGGTCAGCAATAACTATTTTTTTAAAAAAGCCCCATAACATTAACGTCAACCCCTTTTTTATTTGTTCGTAATCAAAATGTTGTTTTTTATGAAATTGAGGAAGTAAATGGGAAGCTCTTTCAATTGGTCCCGCGACCAATTGTGGAAAAAAGGAAACGAATAGCGCAAATTTCCCTAGATGCTTTTCGGGTTGTTTTATTTTTCCATTGTAGATATCGATGCTATAACTTAGCGTTTGAAATGTGTAAAATGAAATTCCTATTGGTAGGATTAATTCCAGAGGATACAATTCACAATTTATGTTTGCTTGTGAAAGAAGCACGGAAATGTTTGTGATAAAAAAGTCGAAATACTTAAATAGTATTAAAACGGAAAGATTTGTAGCCAGGCTCAGGTAGAGAAGTAACTTTTTTACACTTTTACTACTACTTAAAAATATTTGTTGACCGATAAAAAAATCTAAGATAGTTGAACTCATTATGAGCAACAAGTATGATGCTTTCCAATAACCATAAAAAAAGTAACTACCACCTAGTAACAACACCCATCTGTATTTATGAGGTAAGGCATAGTAGAAAAAAAGTATAGCTACAAAAAAGAGAAGAAATTCTATAGAGTTAAAAAGCATTTTGTAAGGGGACTAGACTGCGGGGTCAGTGTGCAATATTTTTTCAAACACGCCCCAATATTTTTCGTAGCTAATTTCCTGATAGTTCTTTTTGCAGTTATCTCCCAACTCTTTTTCATTGTCTAAAATGTATTGTATGGCTGAAGGAATTTCAGTTGAATGAGTAACCATTTTTCCAAAACCGAAATCTTCAACAAATTGAAAAGATTCAGAATTGGAAACAATAACAGGTTTACCAAGAAGGACACTTCGCATTAATTTCCCAGCACTTTTTCCTACATATCTAAAGTTATCATTTACATCTGTGTAGAGACAAATTGAAGCAGTACAATACTTTATTAATGAATGAAGTTCATCCGGAGTAAAACTTTCTCCACTCCAAACGATTTTGGCAGGAATATCTATGTGTTTAAGTGACCTTCTGATATTGTTTATATCTGGTTTTCCTTTTAATAAAAGCACTGTATTATCAGGCCAGTTTTTAACGGAGGTTAATAGCTCAGGTAGTTGACAGAAATCATTCATGCCTCCTGCCATTAAAAATATTTTTTTATCCTCAGGAATATCAAAGCGTTCATGCCAGTTAATAGAAGGGATGGTATTGATTTCATCTTTCAATGGCGTATTCGGCAGCGTGAAATGAGGAATTTTGTTTAATCCCGGAATTTGATTACATAACGGAACGTATCTAGTTTCATCAGGTGTAGAGACAAGGTCAGCGCTTAGCGCGCTTTTTAATTCGCCTTCAACCCAAATTGAATCAGTATCTTGAATCGGAAACTCATCATTTAAATATATAAATTTACTTTTTGGATTGAAGCGTTTTAAAATGGCACCTATAGTTACACCTGCCATTCCTGATCCAAAGATTAGCGAGTAGCTATTTTTAAGTTTAAAACACGAAAGAAGTTTGAAATAATTCGTAATCATAAAAAATGCTAATGAAACATTATTTCGCCACAAATAATTCTTGTCAACGAAGTGAATTTTTACATTCTCAGAAAAGAGATTATTGTAGGATGAATTTTTGTATTCAGATAAATAGATGTCAATGTTATATCCTTTTTTGTCAAGAAGAGTGATAACATTTAATCCAAACGGCATTGTTATCAAAATTGGATATGTCCTTACCGGAAGTGCAAATACAAAAGCAACATTTTTGCTCATAATTTCCGTAATATATATACAACATACCAACTTTTATTTGATGGAGGTAGTTTTGTAAGCCATTCAACAGATTTTACTATTTGAAGCCCAGAAGCATGAGCAAAATTAATGATTTCAGATTCTTCAAAATAACGCATTGAATGCTTCTCTTTAATGAGATTAGTTTTTTCATTAGAAAAATTGCTTAATTTGATATCAAATAGAACTTCAATAATATTATCTTCTTTAATCCAATTGGGTGTTGATGTTCGTTTGACTTTTATTTTGTGAACTGAAATGTTTAACGCGAACTTGAGGAGGGTCATTTAATACCGCTGGTTTATGCCAGCAATCAAAAATGAAAATACCTTCCTTATTTAAATGTGAAGAAGCTGTTTTAAAAGAGTTTAGCACTTCGGAATTTCTGGTCTGGTAACTTATCACATGGAATAATGAGATGACGATATCAAATAATTTATGCAATCGAATATTTTGAATATTTCCCTCGTGAAAAGTGAGTTTTTTT
>JAESTK010000216.1 GCA_016763645.1 Flavobacteriales bacterium | reverse complement strand
TAAACTTGGAGTAAAAAAAGGATATAAAGTATTTGTTTCTGATAAAGGTCAGATCAAAGAAAAGTATAAAAAAGTTCTTTCAAATCTTGCCCTTGAATGGGAAGAAGAGCAACATTCTGAGGATAAAATATTCCATGCAGATGTGGTTGTAAAAAGTCCTGGAATACCTGATACGGTTCCGTTAATCAAGCAATTGATTGAAAAAGGAATCGAGGTTATCTCAGAGATTGAATTTGCTGGTCGATATACTAACGCAAAGATGATTTGCATAACGGGTAGCAACGGTGAAACAACAACTGCACTTTGGTTATATCACATCTTAAAGAAAGGTGGTTTAAACGTTGGCTTGGCAGGAAATATAGGAGCAAGTTTAGCAGCACAAGTAGCAGAAGAAAACTTCGATTACTATGTAGTTGAGCTAAGCAGTTTTCAGCTAGACGGTATGTTCAATTTCAAGGTGGATATCGCCATTTTGTTAAACATCACCCCAGACCACCTCGACCGATATGAGAACGACATGCAGAATTACATTAATTCTAAGTTTCGCATCATACAGAATCAAACGGCTAGCGATTTTTTCATCTACTGTTTGGATGACGAAAGCATCGCCAACGAATTATCAAAAAGAAATTTCAATGCTCAGTTAATCCCATTCACGATAAAGCAAGATTTAGCTGAACAACAAGGAGCATATATAAAAAACGAAAAACTAATTATAAACTATCAAAACCAGGAACTAAACATGTCAATTTACAAACTAGCATTAGAAGGCAAACACAATATTTACAACTCAATGGCCTCAGGAGTTGCATCACGAATTCTCGAACTTCGTAAAGATATCGTTCGCGATAGCTTAACCGATTTCCAAAACGTAGAACACCGATTGGAAACCGTTGTAAATGTGCACGGAATTAAATTTGTAAACGATTCGAAAGCAACCAATATTAACTCAACGTGGTATGCGCTAGAGTCGATGGACGGTAGTGTAGTATGGATAGTTGGAGGCGTTGATAAAGGAAATGATTACTCCATTTTACAAGAGGTAGTAAAAGAAAAAGTAAAGGCGATAATCTGTTTAGGAAAAGATAATTCTAAGATTTTAGCCACTTTTAAAGAATTGGGAATTCCTACTGCTGAAGCAGAAACAATGGAAACTGCAGTTGCTATCTCATACCAAATGGGACAAAAAGGAGATACAGTTTTGTTAAGCCCGGCTTGTGCAAGTTTCGATTTGTTCGAAGACTACGAGGACAGAGGAAGACAATTTAAAGAGCAGGTGAGAGGACTTTAAAACAAAGTAATTCAATAACGGACTGTTAAAAAGTACTTGAAGAGGAAAGGTAGTTATGTCAGAATGCTTAGTAACATTACGTTCAGAATGCAAGAATTAGTTAATTAAAACCAATAATTATGAGCACGAATATTAAGAATAGTGAAGTTTCGAAAAAGAGTTTAGCCGATAAAATGGTTGAATCAAGAAAATCGAATGTAGATGAATTTGGTGGTATTGAGCATAGATTAGAGTTAATCTCAAATATTAATGGAGTAGATTACGTCAACGACTCAAAAGCTACCGATGTAAACTCAACTTGGTATTCATTAGAATGTATGAATAAACCTGTTGTTTGGGTTGTTGGGCTTTCCGATTTAGAAACCGATTATTCAATTTTTAATGATTTGGTAAAGCAAAATGTAAAAGCGATTGTTTGTTTAGGTAAAAACGTTGACGGAGCATTAAATTCATTAATAGAAAGGGTAGATTGCTTTTCTGAAGCGTCTTCAGTTTCAGAAGCAGTTGAAATTTCTAGCTCTTTATCAAGTGATGGAGATGTAGTTTTATTTTCTCCTGCTTGCTCAAGTTTCCACTTGTATCAAAACTACAGAGACAGAGGCGAACAATTTAGAAAATCTGTTTCGGAGTTGTAGTAATGCGTGAATGATATAATGCTTTAAGGATAGAATTCATTTTGGTATCCTTTTATTAAATCATTCCCTCATTGTATCATTTAAGCATTGAATAGAATTCTAAAATACACGAAAGGGGACCGGGCCATTTGGCTTGTGGTTTTGTTTTTGGCTGTTATTTCCACGCTTGTTGTATATACTTCGATTACCTCATTAGCGTATCGGCATCACGATGGAAATACATTTTATTATCTCTTTCGTCATACGACTTTCTTAGCGATTGGCATCGGAATCATGTATGGGATTCATCGGATAAAGTATGTCTATATTTCTCGAATTGCTCAGCTCGCACTTTACGTTTCGATCCCTTTGTTGTTGCTAACATTATTGATTGGTTCGAATTTAAATAATGCAAGTCGATGGCTGGTTATTCCAGTAATTAATCAATCTTTTCAAACATCGGATTTAGCTAAATTAGCATTGATAATGTACATCGCAAGAATATTATCGATTAGGCAAGATGTAATTAAAGACTTTAAGAAAGCATTTTTACCGATTGTGGTTCCAATATTTTTGGTATGCGGGTTGATTTTTCCAGCAAATTTTTCTACAGCGGCAGTTCTTTTTACGGCTAGTTTAGTGCTTATGTTTATTGGGCGAATCAGTTTAAACATATTGGTGCAATGGTTGGTTCTGGAATTGCAGCAATCTCATTAGCTTTTTTGTTAGCGATGTCTGTTCCTGGTTTATTGCCAAGAATTGATACATGGATTGCTAGAGTCGAAAATTTTTCTAGTCAAGATACCAAGGGGAATTACCAAGCGGAACAATCTAAAATTGCTGTTGCCACTGGAGGCATTACAGGAAAGGGGCCAGGAAAGAGCACTCAACGAAACTTTTTACCACACCCATACTCAGATTTTATTTATGCTATTGTTTTAGAAGAGTATGGATTAATTGGTGGCGTTACAGTTTTGATGCTATACCTTATACTACTTTATAGGGCGGTACGAATCGTTGTAAAAAGTCCCAAGGCATTTGGGGCATTATTGGCAGTAGGAATTGCGTTTATGCTTGTTTTTCAAGCGATGATAAACATGGCGGTAGCTGTCAATTTATTTCCGGTAACAGGTCAACCTTTGCCTATGGTAAGTATGGGCGGAACCTCGATTTGGTTTACTTGTATAGCCATCGGAATTATTCTCAGCGTGAGCCGAGGAATAGAAGATGAAGCAACCTTAAACAGGATGGCTCATGCGAAAGTATAAAGTAATTATCAGCGGTGGCGGAACTGGTGGCCATGTTTTCCCTGCTATAGCTATTGCTAACGCATTAAAATTAAAACACCCAGAGGTCGAAATTCTTTTTATCGGTGCCGAAGGCAGAATGGAAATGGAAAAAGTTCCTGCGGCAGGGTACAAAATAGAAGGACTTCGGATTAGTGGATTACAACGCAGCCTAACGCTCAAAAATTTAAGTTTTCCATTCAAGTTGATTAGTAGTTTAATAAAGGCAAAGAAGATACTCAAAAGATTTGAGCCAGATGTTGCAGTTGGTGTTGGAGGTTACGCTAGCGGACCAATGTTGCACGTAGCTGCCAAAGCAGGAATACCTACGTTGGTGCAAGAGCAAAATTCTTACCCTGGAATTACAAATAAGTTGTTGGCGAATAAAGTCCAAAAAATTTGTGTTGCTTATGATGGCATGGAACGATTTTTTCCTAAACAGAAAATATTGCTGACAGGGAATCCCGTTCGACAAGATATTGCCAGTTTGGAAGGCAAAAAGGCGAGAGGAGTAGAGTACTTTAATATCGACCCAAACAAAAAAACGTTGTTAATTATTGGAGGGAGTTTAGGCGCACGAACAATTAATCAAGCTATCGAAGCAAGTTTGCATTTATATGCCGAAAACGATATTCAAGTAATTTGGCAAACTGGAAAATTTTATTTTGCACATGCAAAATCTGTTTGCGAAAAATTTCCTGAAAAAGGAATTAAGGCATACGATTTTATCTCAAAAATGGATTATGCCTACGCAGTTGCTGATTTTGTTGTTTCACGTGCTGGCGCAATTTCCGTATCGGAATTATGCCTAGCAAAAAAGCCTGTAATCCTCGTGCCATCTCCTAATGTAGCCGAAGATCACCAAACAAAAAATGCTATGGCGTTGGTAGTTCATAACGCAGCATTGTTAGTAAAAGACGCAGAGGCGGTTGAGAAACTTGGAAATGAAGTGCTAAACTTATCCCAAAATACTGAATTGCAAGAAAAGTTGAGGAAGAATATTGGGGTTTTAGGAAAGTTTGATGCTGCAGAAGTGATTGCAAACGAAGTAATTTCTTTGATTAGAGAATGAGTTTAGAGAAGATAAATAAAGTCTATTTTTTAGGTGTCGGTGGTATTGGAATGAGCGCTTTAGCTCGTTATTTCAACTCATTAGGGAAAGAAGTTCTCGGTTATGACAAAAGCGAGACTGTACTTACCAATCAGTTAGAAAAGGAAGGAATCGAGGTGCATTACACAGATTCTCCCTCAAGAATTCCTGCTGATGTTGATTTAGTGGTTTATACGCCAGCTATTCCGTCTGATTTGGAAGAATATAAACATTGCTGGGGTAAAGGTTATGTAATGAAAAAGCGCTCTGAAGTACTTGGTATGATTACTGATGACTCATTCACTTTAGCCGTTGCAGGTACTCACGGTAAGACTACTACCTCTTCAATTTTGGCTCACCTATTAAAACAGTCTGTTGGTTGCAATGCTTTTTTGGGTGGGATTTCTAAAAATTACAATTCAAATGTGTTATTCACAGAAAACGCGAAAAATACTGTTGTTGAAGCAGACGAATATGACCGTTCGTTTTTAACGCTTCATCCAAATATGGCAATTATCACTTCAATGGATGCCGATCATTTAGACATCTATGGAGACCATTCCAAATTACTCGAATCGTTCGAATTGTTTTCGAGTCAAATTCGCGCTGGTGGGGCATTAATTTTGAATAAAAAATTAGAAGACAAGCTATCTCCATCTTGCGATGTAATTACCTATTCAATAACAGAAAAAGCCGATTATTATCTTGATAATATTGAAATTATTGACGGTAATTATGTGTTTAGTGTGCAAGCACAATCGGGATTGATTTCTGACATTAAGTTTGGATTACCAGGAAGACATAACGTTGAAAATGCAATTGCAGCAGTTGCTGTTGCAGATCAACTGAAAGTTTCGCATCAAGAAATTAAGTCAGCTCTCGAATCTTTTAAGGGAATTAAAAGAAGATTTGAGTACATTATCAAACAACACGATTTGGTGTATATAGATGACTATGCACATCATCCAGAAGAGTTGAAAGCAACTATTTCTTCTGTTAAAGAATTGTATCCGGAGAATAAGATTACTGGTGTATTTCAACCACATTTATACAGTCGAACACGTGATTTTTCTGATGAATTTGCAAAAAGCTTAGACTTATTAGACGAGGTCATTCTGTTAGATATATACCCCGCAAGAGAGCAGCCGATTGAAGGAGTTACATCTGAAATGTTATTGAGAAAGGTAACCATCAAAAATAAAATGGTTAGTACAAAAACAGAATTGGTTGCTGAGCTGAAGCAAAGAAAACTGGAAGTTCTGTTAACAATGGGTGCAGGTGATATTGATAAGTTAGTTGAGCCCATTAAAAACGAATTACTAAATTGAATAAAGCATTAAACATATCAATTTGGGTGTTTAGCATACTCATGATTGTTGCTTTGCTAGGGTTTGTAGAAAGCAAGAACATAGATGTACAGTGCAATGACATAGATATTTCTATCGACCGTCCGAATAAGAACTTCTTTGTTATGGAAGAAGACGTTCGCAATATGGTTTTGAACTTAGGTTATGGAGAAGGTATGAGAATCAATCAAGTTGATATATCTCATTTAGAAAGGTTGCTGAACAATAATTCATCGATTAATCACGCAGAAGTATATTCAACTATTGATGGTGTTCTAAAGGTAGAATTAACTCAGCGAAACCCTATTCTGCGAGTTTTCACAGAAGATGGAGATAGTTATTATGTTGATGAAAATGGATGGATGATGCCCTTGTCAAATAAGTTTACATCAAGGGTGGTGGTAGCCAACGGAGCCGTGAAAACTCCTTTGTTGTACGAAACAAATGTAATGGATGATGAACAAGAAGAACAAAGCCTTAAAGATTTATATCAAATTGCTTCATTTATTGATGACAACAGTTTTTGGAAAGCACAAATTGTTCAGCTTTATGTAAAAGAAAACGGAGATATTCAATTAATTCCTAGAGTAGGAAATCACGAGATCTTGTTTGGTAAAGCAGAAAAAATAGATGATAAATTCGATAAACTCATGATTTTTTATAAGCAGGGCTTGAGTAAAACAGGATGGAACGGATACAAGACAATTAATTTAAAATATAATAATCAGGTAGTTTGTACCAAAAAGTAACCTTATGGAAGGAGGATCAGAAATCGTTGTAAGTTTAGATATCGGCACTACAAAAATCGTTTGTATGGTAGGTCGGAAAAACGAGTTCGGCAAGTTGGAGATATTAGGTATGGGTAAGACCGAATCTGTTGGTGTTACTCGGGGCGTGGTTTCTCACATCACGCCTACAGTTCACGCCATTGAGAAAGCTGTTGCTGAAGCAGAAGCCAAGTCGGGTGTTGAAATTAATGTGGTAAATGTTGGGATCGCGGGTCAACATATTAAGAGCATTCAACATAGAGGAATTCGTACAAGAAACAGTTTAGATGACGAAATTTCGCAAGGCGATATCGATCATTTAATTGATGACATGTATAAATTGGTAATGCTTCCAGGAGAGGAAATTATACATGTATTACCACAAGAATATATTGTTGATAACGAGCAAGGTATTCGCGACCCAATTGGTATGTCGGGCATTCGCTTAGAAGCGAATTTCCACATCATTACAGGGCAAATGGCAGCAGCTAAAAACATTTATAAATGTGTTCGAAAAGCCGGATTAGAAGTCGCAGAATTAACTTTAGAACCATTAGCTTCATCAGAGGCAGTGTTAAACGATGAAGAAAAGGAAGCAGGTGTAGTATTGGTTGATATAGGTGGTGGAACTACTGATGTCGCGATTTTTCAAGATGGAATTATTCGCCATACGGCAGTAATACCATTCGGAGGAAATATTATTTCTGAAGACATCAAAGAAGGCTGTACAATTATCAAAAAGCAAGCGGAATTGTTGAAAGTTAAATTTGGTTCAGCATTAGCCAGTGAAAATCAAGACAATGACATTGTCGCAATTCCAGGTTTAAGAGGACGTGAACCAAAAGAAATTTCATTGAAAAACCTAGCTCATATCATCCAAGCCAGAATGGAAGAAATAATCGAGCAGGTTTATTATGAAATAAAAAACTCAGGCTTCGAGAAAAAGCTAATCGCAGGTTTGGTAGTAACTGGGGGTGGTTCTCAATTAAAGCATGTAACTCAATTGTTTGAATACATGACAGGTATGGACACTCGAATTGGTTATCCAACAGAACATTTAGCATCAGGTGCTGAAGAGATTACAAGCCCTATGTATTCTACAGGTGTTGGTTTGGTGATTAAAGGATTTGAGTACAGCGAACGGCACGCTAGAAGCACTTCATCTGTAACTATGCACTCGAAAAAAAGCGAGGGCAGCTTTTTCTATAAGATTTTAGATAAAAGTAAAGTGTGGTTCGAGGAAGACGTAGACCACGATAATATTTAACAACATTTAGTAACCTATAAAACTCATTATTATGCAATTCGATTTACCGAAAGACCAATCATCCATAATTAAGGTATTTGGCATTGGAGGCGGAGGAAGTAACGCAGTAAACCACATGTACAAGCAAGGTATTAAAGGCGTTGATTTTGTTATTTGTAACACCGATAATCAAG
>JAESTK010000215.1 GCA_016763645.1 Flavobacteriales bacterium | reverse complement strand
TAATCTTTAACAACACCGTACTTTACAGCTTTTGGACCACCTGAATTTTCTGCTAAATTTCCACCAATAAAGCACGTCCCACGACTTGAAGGATCGGGAGGGTAAAAGAGGCCTTTTTCAATCACTGCATCTTGCAAAACTTGCGTGATTACGCCAGGCTCTACGATGACTTGTTGATTGTTTTCGTCTATTTTTATAATTTGATTTAATCGTTCTACGGACAGCCCAACACCGCCATAAACGGATAGCATTCCTCCGCTAAGCCCTGTTCGCCCACCAATTGGAGTAACCGGAACGTTGCCCTCGTTACAAAGTTTTACGATTGCTGAAATTTGCTCAGCATTTTCAGGTTTGACTACTATTTCAGGAGGAAACGACAAGTCTTCTGTTTCATCATGGCTGTATTTTTCAATGGTTTCTGTATCGGAAAAGACATATTTCTGCCCAACTATTTCAGTTACTGCCTCAATAAACTTTATGTCAATTTTATTAAACTTCATTTTTCATCAATCTCTTTTTAAGTGTTCCTTCAAAAAATGCATGCAGTGGAAAAATTCCCGCGGCCAACATTGCATTGAAAAGTAATTTGTAAAGCGGTTCTCCGCTGCTCCAATTATCTATAAATGGGTCGAGTAGAACTAAACAGAATTCAAAAAGCAGTAAAAAAGTAAAAAAGATTAGCCCTTCAGCTACTTTCGTGCTCATTGAGAATTTTCCAGAAAGCAAAACAAAAACAAACATAATCAACACGAAAACAAAAATACCAGAGTACTGAAGGTTGTTTCTACGATTAATTTCTTCTGAAATTATCCGTGCTTCTTCTTTTGATTTTTGCTCTTCTATTAATTGCTCTTTTTCGAACTCATATTGAGTTTGTTGCCGAATTATGCTCTTTTGATTCTTTTCATTGTTAACACTATCTCGCGCAGAAATTTCAATCTCGTGATATTTTAAAGCTTTTTCATAATTTCCTGTGGCTTTGTATATATTTTTTAAAACCGAAGAAACCGACTCTAGTAAAGAAGGGTATCCTATTTTTTTTGATTTAGACATCGATTTGAGTGCAAATTCTTCGGCTTGTTTATATTTTTTCTGAAGCAAATAAACCTGTGCAATACCTGCACCACTATTTATCTCTCCAGCTATATCGCTAATTTCGATTTGAGCTGTAAACGCTTTAAAATAAAAATCTAAAGCCTTGTTTAATTGACCATTAGTCCGATAAAGAGCGGCTAAATTATGAAACGATTCAGCCATTCCTCTTTTATCTTCAAGCCTAGTTCTTAGCTTTAAACTTTTTTCATAATACACCAAAGCGGAAGAAGTATCTCCCTGTATATCAAAAATATAACCTATATTATTTAAAATACTTGCCATACCCACTTCGTTGCCCAATTCAGTTCGAATTGCCAACGCTTTTTCATAATGTTCAAGGGCTAGTTCATACTCCTTTTGGGAATCATAGATATATCCAATATTATTTAATGCATTTGCTACTCCGTCTTTATCTCCAATTTCTTCACGAACTCTCCAACTTTTCACAAAGTAATCCAATGCTAATGGCGTTAGCCCTTTTTGCATATACAGGTAGCCAAGCCACCCATACCCTTCAGAGAGTCCATATTTAAATTGTGTGGATTCGGATAATTTCAAAGCTTCTTCGCACAAATAGACAGTTGTATCTGGATTTGAATAATAATAGAAATTCGACAACTCAAAAGCTGCTTTTACCTTTGTTGTATCGGCAGAAACAAGTGAGTTGTACACAGACCATAGCGAATCTAATTGTTGTGCCTTTGCTAAAAAAGGAGTAATTGCCAGTAAAATAATGAAAACTAAGTTTCTCATATCGGTTGTGAATTTATAAATTTTGCCAACTATTCGGAAATTATTTTCCCTCAACTACTTTTTTATCTTTGCTCGACTTAAAAAACAACTATGAAAAAGATCGTATTCGCACTAATTACAGTACTACTAATTACCAATTTCTCACACGCTCAAAAACGTGATGTTACTATCGAAGACATTTGGTCAAACTCAACTTTTAAGGCCGAAAGCGTTTATGGTTTACGGTCGATGAATGACGGACTGCACTACACCTCTTTAGAAGATGGAAAAATTAACAAATACGCTTACGAAAAAGAGGGGCTCATAGAAACTTTAGTTTCCGAAACTGAACTGCAGCCAAAAGGAGATGGCAAATCAATAACGATTGATGATTACCAATTTTCTGCCGATGAAAACAAGGTATTAATCGCTACCGAAACAGAAAAAATTTACCGTCATTCTAGTCGAGAAATATATTACGTATTTGATTTAACGACAAAAAAAATGTCCAAACTGACTGACGACAAAGTGCGTTACGCCACGTTTTCGCCCGATGGAAATTACATTGCCTATGTTCGTAAAAACAATTTGTTTATTGCCAACATCAACCCCACCGCTAAAGGCTCTTCAATTCAAACAAGTTATATTACAAGTGATGGAATTTTTAATAAAGTAATTAACGGTGCTACCGATTGGGTGTACGAAGAAGAATTTGCTTTCGATAAAGCATTCTTTTGGTCACCCGATGGCAAAAAGATTGCCTTTTATCGTTTCGATGAAACCAATGTGAAACAGTTTTCGATGGATATTTACGGAACATTATACCCTTCGCAAGATGTTTTTAAATATCCAAAAACGGGAGAAGAAAACGCAAAAGTTACTATCCACGTTTACGATACAGAAACAAAAAAAACTACTCAACTTGATTTGGGAGATTACGAGTACATTCCACGAATAAAATGGACAAAATCTGCAAATACACTCTCTATTCAACGAATGAACCGTCACCAAAATGTATTGGATTTAATTCTGGTAAACACAAATGATTATTCCCAAAAAGTTGTTCTTAATGAAACCACGGAAACTTATGTTGACATTACCGACAATCTTACTTTTCTCGACAATGAAAAGCAATTTATTTGGACAAGCGAAAAAGATGGTTACAATCACATTTATCTCTACGATTTAAAAGGGAAGCTCGTAAATCAAATTACCCAAGGAACATGGGATGTAACATCGTACAAAGGATATGATGAATCTACAAACACTATTTTTTATATTTCTGCGGAAGATTCACCAATCGAAAAACAACTTTATACTATAGGTCTTGAGGGGAAGAACAAGAAAAAGTTAACAACCAAAACTGGACAAAACAAAGCCGTTTTTAGCAAAGGGTTTAAATATTACATCAACTACCATTCTAGTGCAAGCACACCTAATTATGTTACTTTACACGATGGTTCGGGGAAAGAAAAACGAGTTTTAAAAGACAATGCCAAACTTGTTAAAACATTAGAAGAATTCAATATTTCTAAGCAAGAATTCTTCTCATTCAAAACTAAGGAAGGAATTGAACTTAATGCTTGGATGATTAAACCACAAGACTTTGACGAATCGAAAAAATACCCTGTTTTGATGTATGTTTATGGTGGTCCGGGGGCACAAACAGTTAAAAATTCGTGGGGAGGCAGCAACTTTTTCTGGTATCAACATTTAGCATCGAAGGGATATATTGTTGTTTCTGTTGATAATCGTGGCACAGGTTCGCGTGGTGCAGAATTCAAAAAATGTACCTATAAAGAATTAGGCAAATACGAAACCATCGACCAAATTGCGAGTGCCAAATATTTGCAATCACTTAAATATGTTGACGGCAACCGGATTGGTATTTGGGGTTGGAGCTATGGTGGCTATATGTCATCAAATTGTTTATTTAAAGGTAACGATGTTTTTAAAATGGCAATCGCTGTTGCTCCTGTTACAAATTGGAGATATTACGATTCTATTTATACCGAACGATACATGCAAACCCCGCAAGAAAACGTAAATGGATATGACGACAACTCTCCAATCAATCATGTTGAAAAACTAACAGGAAAGTATTTATTGGTTCATGGCATGGCAGACGATAACGTTCATTTTCAAAACACTGTTGAACTAACCGAAGCATTAGTACAAGCAAATAAGCAATTTGACGTGATGATGTATCCTAATCGAAATCACGGCATCTATGGTGGAAACACTCGTTTACATTTATATAACAAAATGACTGATTTTGTATTAAAAAATCTATAAAATAAAATTGCTTACTTTCGGCAACTCTTAAAACAAAAATTTATGAGCGACACAGTTGATACTATTGCACCCAAAAGGGATGAAATGTTCGGACATCCTAAAGGACTTTTTGTTCTCTTTTTCACAGAAATGTGGGAGCGTTTTTCTTACTACGGAATGCGCGCGATTTTGGTATTATACATCATTTCCGAAACAACAGGAGATAACCCAGGTTTAGGCTGGACAAAAGTTGAAGCACTTGCACTCTACGGTTGGTACACTATGATGGTTTATGTTATGTCTATCCCTGGAGGAATCTTGGCTGACAAATTTTTAGGACAAAAGAAAACAGTTTTTCTTGGTGGTATTTTACTTTGCGCTGGTCATGGCATTCTTGCTGTTGAAGAAATGTGGGCTTTTTACACCGGTTTAGTTCTAATCGTATTAGGCGTTGGTGGACTAAAACCAAATATTTCTACAATGGTTGGCGGCTTATACCCACAAGGTGATGTAAGAAGAGACAAAGGATTTACAATTTTCTACATTGGAATTAATATCGGGGCATTCCTATCCTCATTAATAGTTGGTGCTATTGGCGAAATATATGGTTGGCACTATGGTTTCGGTATTGCTGGAATTGGAATGGTACTTGGTCAAGTTGTATATGCAATGGGGCAAAAACACCTCGAAGGTATTGGAGACCTTGTTAAATCAAATGCAGATGGTACTAATAATACAGATGTTCCACTTACTAAAATTGAAAAAGATAGAATCGTAGTTATGCTACTTTCATTTATTATCATAGTTGTTTTCTGGGGCGCTTTCGAACAGGCTGGAGGACTGATGAATATCTACACAATGGAAAAAATTGATAGGAATTTATTCGGAATGGAAATTCCAGCATCGGTTTTCCAATCAGTAAATGCATTTTTCATCATTGTTTTCGGAACTACGATTGCAGGTCTTTGGGCAAGAAGACAGGTTAAAGGCAAAGAATCTTCTACCCTATTCAAAATGGCAACAGGAACAATGATTATGGGTCTTGGATTTTTATTTATGTCCGGTGCAGCTCTTGAGGCTGACTCTGCCGACAGTGGAAAAGCAGCAATGATTTGGTTAATCGCAGCATATCTTCTCCATACTATTGGCGAGTTATTCGCTTCACCTAATGCATTATCCTTTGTCACTAAATTGGCTCCAGCAAAATACGCTTCCATAATGATGGGGTGTTATTTCGCTGCAACCGGTTTTGGAAGCAAATTGGCTGGTTTAATTGGCGAGTCTGTAGAAAGCGCTTCAGAACTTGAGATTTTTACAGGTATCTTCATCTTCACAACTGCCTTTGGAGTTCTACTTTTAATATTCCTTAAAAAATTAAAAGCGTTAACCCATGGCGCAGAAGATATTCAAGACGCTAATAATGAAGAAACGGAAGGTTTCAAATTAGCTGATAAAGAAGCATAGCAATCAAAAACGAGATTAAGTGAGTACAGAAACTGTTAGCTTTAATGCTCCAGATGAGTCCAACATATTAGGACATAGATCAGGATTATTCGTATTGTTTTTCACAGAAATGTGGGAACGCTTTTCATTCTACGGAATGAGGGTATTGCTTATCAACTTCTTAACTATGGCAATCGTAGGAGTTGATAACCCTGGGTGGGGATGGTCTGTGGAAAACGCTGGCGCACTTTTCGGCACCTATGCGGGTCTTTTATACCTAACTCCTATTGTTGGCGGACTAATTGCCGATAAATTAGTTGGCTACCGATGGGCTGTCGTAATTGGCGCCTCTCTAATGACGCTTGGTCATGCTTGTATGGCGCTGGACACAGAATTATCACTCTACGGAGGTTTAGCGTTATTAGTAATCGGTACAGGATTCTTTAAGCCAACCATGACTTCTATAATTTCTGAGTTATACAAAAAAATGCCTGAGAAAAAAGATGGCGCATACACTATATATTATATGGGCGTAAATGCTGGAGCTTTCTTCGGGATGATGCTCTGCGGCTATTTAGCTGAAAAAATTGGCTGGAGCTGGGGCTTTGGTTTAGCTGGTATTTTCATGTTCTTAGGTACAATTCAATTTTGGTTATCAAAACCCCTTTTTGGTTACATTGGCGATATTCCAAAGAACCTGCCAGCTATAGTTGAAGAAGATGAAATCAACCACAAAGCAAACCACTTTACGTTAATCGATAAAATACTTATTCCTGTAACTGCTTTAATTGGGCTTTTATACATCCTTAATGACCCGTTATCTAAAATCGCTAACATCAACATTCTCCCCAAAGAATTTATTTTTGATGCAGATATAATTTCGGGACCTTTAGTAATAACTTGCATTGGGCTAGTCTTATTTCTTTACCTAGTGTTTTCAAGAATTTTCAGGTACGAAAGAGTCGTTAGAGATAGGATGATTGCTTTTGTAATCTTAGCATTTTTTACTGTGTTTTTTTGGATGGCATTCGAACAAGGAGCGACCTCTTTAGTCTTGTTTGCTAGAGATTTTACGCAACGAGAACTTTTCGGAGCGCAGGCTAGTATCTTCTTTATCGTTGATACTTTTTTAACTGTAATTCCTCTGATTATTGTTTCATGGGTCTTGTATTTATTATACAAGCAAACGCATAAAAAAATCCTTGCTTCCAACCTGGTCTTAATATTTAGCTTCCTTATTATGTGGGGTATAGTAGCTTGGAAAATCAATAATGAATTCACAGCCGAAACAACAGAGGTTACAACCTCTTGGTTCAGTATACTTAATTCATTTTTCATCATCGCTTTTGCTTCACTATTTTCTAAATGGTGGGAAAGCAAATACAACCCTTCTGGCGCCATTAAATTTGGATTGGGTTTAATAGTAATGGGTGCTGGTTATGCTATTCTTGCTTTTGGCACTGCAGACATTCCGCAAGGCGCAGAACCCGGTTCGGTCCGTGTGGGGATGATTTGGTTAATACTAGCTTACCTGTTCCACACATTAGGTGAGCTTTGCTCATCTCCCGTAGGGCTTTCATTTGTCAGTAAATTAGTTCCTGCACGTATGATTGGCTTGATGTTCGGTATGTGGTACTTAGCAATCGCGATTGGTAATAAATTAGCGGCAACAATGGGTGGTATGAGTGAAGAAATTGCAAACGAATACAGTATGTCGACTTTCTTTTGGATTGTAACGGCATTTCCAGTTGTATCAGGCGTTGTTATTATTCTTTTAAACCCAATGATTAAAAGATTAATGCACGGAGTTAAGTAATATCGAATTCATTACTAAAGAAGTAAGTATGGCTTAATTTTTGTAATTTTATCCCTTCAAATTTTGAAAAAACAATTATGAAAAAAAGCATCCTACTCCTACTATTTTTAGCCCTGACAATTTCCTTTTCATTTGCTCAGGAAGCAAAATCCGAAATCAAATGGATGACGTGGTTCGAAGCTGTAGAACAACAGAAAAAAGATTTGGCAGCATATAATGACCCAAATACTCCTGCCGAGCAAAAAGTAACTCCAAAAAAAATATATATCGATTTATATACAAGTTGGTGCGGTTGGTGCAAACGCATGG
>JAESTK010000214.1 GCA_016763645.1 Flavobacteriales bacterium | reverse complement strand
ATTTCACTGCATAGATTATCTTTAAATGAGAAAATAATGAACGTGCTAGGTCAAGTGGGCATCGTACAACCTATTATTAGCACAAGACCTGTAATGTATTTCAATCACAAAAAGCTATCCAGGGAACGAGTGTATCATTCTGTGGACGCTCATCAGGATTGGAGAAGCATGCAAGGGTCATTAAATGCAGCTGTGTTGTGGGTACCTTTAACCGAAATTTCAAAAAAATTGGGTGCCTTACGTGTTGTTCCTAAAAGTCATAAACGAGGGCTTGTAACAAGTAATGTCGAGCATGGTTTCGGTTTTGTTAATTTAAGCAATGAAGATCAACAAAACATGATAGACGTAGAGATGAATCTGGGAGATGCACTTTTATTTTCTTCATTCTTAATACACCAATCTGGAGACAACATTTCAGACACACCTCGCTGGTCATGCCATTTTAGGTACAACGATATAAACGAAAAAACTTTTATTGACCGAGGATATCCACACCCGTATATATATAAACCTGATAGCACTCTGATTACCAAAAATTTTCCTTCATTAAAACATATTCAATCAATCTTCAGTTAAAATGACCGATAAAAAACATAAAGACATTAAGGTCCGGAATAGTAACATAAAATTAATGACCTACACCAGATCGTTAGAACTATGTTCACGCATGAATTATGAAACAGAGAATCTTGATTTTATCGATGATATTAAACCAGGTGAAGTTCTTTATGATTTAGGAGCATGTGAGGGGCGTTTTTCAATATATGGAGCTGTAAATGACGTGGAAATATATTCCTTTGAACCCGATATAGATAATTATAATGTGTTTAATGAAAACATTAAACTAAATGCCCTTCAAAAAAAAATAACAAGCTTTAATGTTGCTGTCGGAGATAAAGAAGGAATTGCAACATTTAAAATTGGCCAACCCTGGTCTGGGGGGCATCAAAAAATTGTTCAATTTGGTGACTACAAAAGAGAAGATCTAGATTTTGATTTTAAAAAAGAGGTAAAAGTCCGATTAGTATCCTTGGATGAATTTATTGAAGCTAATAGTCTTAAACTTCCTGATTATTTGAAAATTGATATAGACGGATCAGAAATGCCATTTATTCAAGGCGCAAAAAAAACGCTGAGAGAAGGGCGCGTAAAAAAAATAATATTTGAACTGAGTACCAGTGACCCCTTATTTCAGGATATTATTTCCATACTGGATAACCTTGGTTTTCTGGAACAAAAAAGGTATCACGTCCCTAATGAGGAACATTTATTCAACATTATTTTCCAAAGGAAAACTGCTTAGGTTTAATAGGTTTTCATACGATGTCGAAATCGTCCTCGATCCAAACCATTTTCTTAATGTATCTAGGTTATTAGTTTTTTCTTCTTGAGAAAGTGGAATAGCTATGTGTTCCAAACTGAAATCATCTTCAATAGAATATACTTCGATCCGCTTTTGTATAAAAAATTGATACAAAGAACTGCTTTTATACATATAGGCTTTTGAACCATTAGCCATACAGGGTATTAAATTTCCCGTTCCTTGAGACCTCAAATGGCCAAACAATACGATGGCACATGTCTCAATCAACTTGTAGTGCTCATTTAATGGGACGAAATCCGATATCACATTAAACTGATCTCCGAGATTCGTTCTTCCATACTCTCTAATTTTCTCAACATAATCATTCCCCCCAGCGTATGCCATAAGTGCGTACATCTTGCAATCGGAGAGACCTATTTTTTTCAACTCGTCTATCAATTCAATATGATTATTTGATGGGTCAGCAGAATTCCCTACCAACAAATTATTTTTGTCAAATAAATGATTTTCACGATCAGGACTTTCCAAGTAACTTGCTAGTCCACCATACTGAAAAGGGATAAACTTAGCATTCATACCAAAAATGGATTGAATAAAATCGAAATCCTCCTCTATAAAATGAGCAAAATAATCCAACCGTTTAATCGCTTTTACCTTTTTTTCTATCGCAGTTTTCCGAAATGATAACGCTTTAAATTCCCTATATAGATTCCACGGTTTGAGCGCAATTTTAAATTTAGTCCTACTTTGATTAACATAATCTAAGGACGACTGATGATAAATTGATTTTTTGAAATGTGGCAACGAAAAAACACCCCCCCCAAAAAACCAAGACAACCTGAACTTCCTTAGGGCATTTGAGAATAAAATCGGATAATTGATCCGATAAAAAATGGATGTAAATTTTATCATAAGCAGCCAAGTCACCAATTTCAGACCAAAATTTCACAGAGTCATAGACCACATAGGTAACAGACTCGTCTTTAATCATTCTATTCGCTTCCTTAATTTCATGAAGTGAATAAATAATGAACTTATGTTGTTTTAAATTAACATTATCAATCGATTTAAACACGTTTAGCACTCGATCAAATACAAAGTTATTATGAGTTAAATGTAAATTCAAGCTTACCTATTTAAAACTATAACTTGCCAATATTGAATTTTAAATTTGGCCTTAATACACAACCACCCTTCTCTTCAATTTCCACAATATTTTCCTGTAATAAATCCATTTTGATATATTAAAAACTTCGTATGCAACTAGTAACGCTGCAAAATTGACATTACTGTGGGTAAATCTACATAATTAATGAGCAAATTATTAAGAATATTACACTCAAGCTTGAGTCGAACAACTCCTCCTAGTGTATAATGTCACCACTCCTCTCTTCTCCCTTAGTTCAATAACAAGGCGTAATATTGTTGCATATATCCAATGTTTTGGCACTTTTCCAGCAAAATATGCCCAACATGCAACTCAAATCTTAATGATAATTAAGCTTACAATAGTAATAATATTACATTGATATTTACCTTTGAACCCTTGTCAAAATAAACTGCGTAAAATGGAAGAATTTCAAATTAATTTAACAAATAAAATTATTGATTCGCTAAACAATAATTATGAACCTCCACTGGACCCATTATTTATTAAATATCCCTATAAGCCTAAAAAGCAACTCGGACAAGGCAACTTCAAAGACAAGTTAACTGTAAATATTGCTGGTAAATATTATTCAGCAAAATCTGCAGCTCACTATGCGTTTAAAAGGATGCTTGAATTAAACAAAGAATTAAATTATTTTCAATATTGTTATCAACTATTAAATGATAAATTATCAAAATCTATATTAATAGAATTGGTCGCTCTAAGAATATGCGGAGAATCTAAGGTCAAGTTAATGATAGAAACTGAAAAATATCTTGGCTATCACAAAGGTGCAATTGAACTTAAGGACGATAATAACCAGCTAAAAACCAAATTTCGTAATCTCAATCTTAGTTTTTTTGATTTAACAAGATCAAACTTTGACATAAAAACTTATAATACCGTAGTAGGAATTGCTACTATTTTTTTTCATGAGCAGTATGCTAATTACGAAAATAACATCTTCGTTGAAGATGGTGACGTAGTTATTGACGCTGGCGGATGTTGGGGAGATACTGCGTTGTATTTCTATTCTAAAAACCCAAGTGGAAAAGTATATAGTTTTGAATTTATCCCAAGTAACATAGAACTATTTGAAAAAAATCTGGAGTTAAACCCTAGTCACAATGTCCAAATTATAAAGCAACCATTATGGTCTGAAAATAATTTGGATTTTTATTTTAAAGACGATGGGCCAGCAAGTCAAGTCGCTACCATTCCTGAGAATGGATTAGATGAATCAGTAAAAAGTATTACAATAGATATGTTGATTCAGCAAGAAAAACTTGATTCATTGGATTTTATAAAAATGGATATAGAAGGTGCTGAGCTAGAAGCTCTAAAAGGAGCAAAGAACTCTATTATTAAATATAAACCTAAACTTGCTATATCACTGTACCATAACCCTGTAGATTTTTTAGAAATACCCGCCTTTATTAAGGAGTTAAATTTAGGATATAAATTTCATTTAGGCCACGCAATGCCAAATCTCACTGAAACAGTATTGTTTGCCACAGTCCATTGATAGCGATACAAGTGTTCTGCCGATCAAATGTAAATTCAAGATTTATGAATTATTGAAAAATCAAGCTTTGGCCTGACCAGCCCAGCTATTTTTTTGTGATAAAATCCTTCTCTTACTTCTTCGTTTACAGTAAAACTTGCTACTTCGTGTTTTTCTAAGAGTAGAGTGGAATCTGTACCAACCAAATACAAGTCAAAAGTATAGTCCAAATTATTTAAAAAATTACCTGGGATGATCAATTTGGCTTGGTATTCGCCCAATTCTATAGGCTCATGTTTGGTCCACACGTTTAAAACCTCATCTCCCAGGCCACTTTTTAACTTTAGAGAGACATTGAAGCTCATTTCAATCTTTATTTGAAAGTTAATTAATACATGAACTTCATCCTTTAACCAGATAGGATCTGACTTTAATTTTCCAGGAACAAATACATCTATACTCTTGATCTCTATTTTATCTCTATTTTTTTGGGCATTCAATAACGTTGAATTTCCCACATTCATAACGTTGGATAAGTATTTTTCTATTACGGTAGACGTTTGACCATATATTTCAACACTTCCTCTCTCTAAGTAAATACATTTATCACAAAGCGATTGAACCGCGTTCATGTTATGGCTAACGAATAAAACCGTTCTACCTTCGTTGGCAACATCCTTCATCTTACCCAAGCATTTCTTTTGAAATTCCGCATCTCCCACTGACAAAACCTCATCAATAATCAATATTTCAGGTTCTAAATGTGCAGCTACAGCAAATGCCAGCCTCACGTACATTCCTGAAGAATAACGTTTAACAGGCGTATCAATGAACTTTTCTACACCACTAAAGGCTACAATTTCATCAAACTTTCGTTTAACCTCTACCCTACTCATTCCCAGAATTGTACCGTTGAGGAATACATTTTCTCTACCCGTCAGTTCTGGATGAAAACCAGTACCCACCTCTAACAATGAGGCAACCCTCCCTTCTATTTCAATTTTGCCGGATGTAGGTTGTGTAATTTGTGATAAAATCTTCAATAACGTACTTTTACCTGCCCCATTTTTACCAATTATACCGACAATGTCCCCTTCGTTAACATCAAATGAAACATCCGTAAGAGCATGAAATATATCTTTTTCTGTCTCTTTCTTTTTGAAAAAAGACTGTATAGTCTCTCTTAATGATCCAGAATTAGTAACACCAAGTACGTATTGTTTGCTAATATGCTCAACCTTTATAACGCTTCCCATATTATAGTATATCTGCCATTTTTTTCTCCGCACTTGAGAAGTAAAACAAACTAGAAACAAATAGTAATACTACCATGACAAAAGAAATGGTAGCCATATTTCCTGGGGCATCACCTCCCAATAAAGACCATCTTACCCCTTGAACGATTCCCGCCATAGGGTTAAGAAAATAAATTGACGCAACAGAATCGGGCAAATTTTGTAACGCAAATTTAGCAGGATATGCCACTGGGGTAATGTATAAGCCCAACTGAACCATAAACGGAACAATTTGTTGAAAATCTCTAAATCGGATAGTCAAAGCGCTTAGCCAAATTCCAACGCCCAAGGCCGCCAATACTCCCATGAATATGAATAAAGGAAAGTAAATAATGTTTGCTGAAGGCACTATTCCGTACCAGAATAATAGAATTATCAAAATAATCAAATTAACCGACAAATCAATGAGTCCAACTACAGCTTTTGATAACGGAATAATTAAACGAGGAAAATAGATTTTCTTTACCATATCTTGAGCACTAATAATAGAATTGCCAGAATTAGTCATTACATAGGAAAAATAAGCCCAAACACTGGTCCCGCATACCGTAAAAACAAGGTGCGGCACATTTCCTGTTTCAACTTTAGCAAATCTTCCGAAAACGACATATAAAATGGTTAGTGTTGCTATTGGCTGAATAAATGCCCAAAGCAGCCCCACTAATGTCTGTGCATATCTAATTTTAAAATCCCTCCAAGCAAGAGTATAGAACAAATCTTTATACCTAATCAGTTCTTTGAAATTAGGCAGTAAATTATTTTTGTTAGAATCGATTACTAATCGCGACTTATTCATCAGTGAAATTACAATCACAAAACTACTTTATTCAATTGTTAGAAACAGTATTGTTCGTGATATATTTTCTTTAACTGATATTGTACCTATACATTGCCACTTCGTCCTTAAGCCTCTATAATTACTTTATTGTTGTACCTTTGAATAGCGGTGGATTCAACAATAGAAATTTCTGTAATAATACCGGTCCAGAACAGGGAAAACACAATTATTCAATGCGTAAATTCGATTATCAGTCAAACATATTTACCTAAGGAAATTATCATTGTCGATGACGGGTCGAGCGACAACACTGTTACTATTCTTAAATCTTTAAATAATGAGCTAATAAGAGTTATTACAAACAAACATTCCAAAGGCGCACAAGGTGCCCGCAACGAAGGAATAAAAGCAGCTAAATGTGATTGGATTGCCTTTTTAGACTCTGACGATGAGTGGCTTCCCGATAAGCTAGAAAAACAAGCTTCTCTAATTCAAAAAAATGAATTGAACGATTTTAGCGTGATTCAATGTGGTTGCTATAAATATTTCAAAAAAAACAACACTAAAGAACTTTGGAATATTCCAATATGTGAAGGCAATTCTAGCAAAGTACTATCACAACTTATTCTTGAACCCGGGCCTATGTTTCAAGGGCTACTAACCTCAAAAACAGCATTAGAAACCATCGGCTATTTGGACGAAAAAACACCATCATATCAAGAATGGGATACATCAATAATGTTAGCTAAAAACTGCGATTATTATTGGGTTGATGAACCTCTATTCACATATCACATCGGTAATAAAGAAACCACGTTTCAAAATAAAGGCATTCGAATACAGGGGATAGAATATATCTTAGACAAAAACAAAGAACTTATTGTATCCATTCATGGGCTAAAAGAATTCTCCAATCAAGTTTATCAACTTATCATGCTGCCCTTAAACGGGGGGTTATGGGATAAAGCTAAAAAGATCATAAAAATGAAGGAACGCTACCTAAGTCGCAGCCAATTGACAAGGCTTCTCCTATTTCTCTTCTTAAAAATAAAGCCACAAAAAATTACGTTTCTAACCTATTTCTTACAGAATCCTTTTTATGGCTTAAAGCATCTTCTTAAAAAGCTACTTCGGATTAAAACATCTCGTAAATAAAATCTCGAATAGGTTCATCTTTCAACAGATTTGAATCTGATTCGTTTTTCATTTCTAACAACCAACTATGTACTCGTTGCTTAAATTGCCGTTTCTCTTCATTTGTAGAATGCACAAATTCTTTAAGTAATTCTTGAGTAATTTCACGCTCGTCAACATCCTCCATATTCATCACTTCGAATATCGTATCTTGAGGTATCTTTTGGTTCAGCCAAAATGAGTCCGAATCTAAATCAGAGTTTATTTTTAAATAACTTGTATCTTTCATTTAATCTAATTGAAACGTTTCTTGCCAATTTTCATACTCAATATATTTAGGCTGTTCTTCTTTTAATAAGTAGTAATCATTTAGCACTAAAACATCCATATTAGTTCTCATAAAGCATTTGTACGCATCGTTAATCGTGCAAACGATAGGCTCACCTCTAACATTAAAAGATGTATTGATTAGAACTTCTTTCCCCTCTAATTGCCCAAATATTTTCAATATATCGTATAAACGTGGGTTTTGCTTAGAATTTACAGACTGTAATCTCGCAGAATTGTCAACATGAGTAATTGCCGGGATTTCACTACGCTCTTGGTTAACAAGATCAACCATATTTGTCTGCTCCGATTTAATTGTATTTACTTTTTTGAGCAATTTCTGATTAACACCTCTAACAATTAGCATGTATGGGCTGGGTTTATCAAAATCAAAATATTCTTTAGTTTGCTCCTCTGTAAATATAGGTGCAAATGGTCTAAACGACTCTCTAAACTTGATTTTCAAATTTAGGTCTGATTGCATTTTACTATTTAGCGGGTTAGCTAATATAGACCTATTACCCAACGCGCGGGGACCAAACTCCATTCGACCATCAAAATACCCAACTATCTTGTTATTAGCAAGTAAATTCGCAATAAATTCAGCTCGATTCTCACCTAATTTATGTCCGATTAAATTCTTTGTCAACATGTAGCCGCAGACCTCTTCATTTGTAAAGCGAGGTCCTTGCTGTGCGTTGTCATCAGGAATTTTTTCATTAGTCGGATTGCTTTTATGATAATACTCAAGTGCACATCCTGTTGCTCCGCCTGCATCTCCTGAGGCGGGTTGAAAATAAATATCATCAAAAGGAGTTTCATCAAAAAGTTTTCCATTTGATACACAATTCAATGCCACCCCCCCAGACATAACGAGGTTCTTTTCGCCTGTTAAATGATGTGCGTGATTCGCCATTTTAATCACTATTTCTTCCGTTATTTTTTGAATGGATGACGCCAAGTCCATTTCTCTTTGGCTGATTTCTGACTCCTGACTCCTTGCCTGGCCACCAAACAAGTTAGCAAATTTTTCGTTTGTCATTGCTTCTCCTTCCATAAAAGAAAAATAATTTAAGTCAAGAAATATTGACCCGTCATTTTTGATGGTGACGATATGCTTTTTAATCAAATCGACATAGTGAGGCTCACCATATGGAGCTAGTCCCATTAATTTATATTCTCCCGAATTAACCTTAAATCCACAAAAATATGTGAACGCAGAATAGAGAAGTCCCAAAGAGTGCGGATAGTTTTGCTGTTTAATTATTGATATTTTGTTTCCAATTCCATGGCCTATTGTCGAACAGGCCCACTCTCCCACTCCATCAATTATCAAAATTGCTGAGCTTTTAAAAGGGGAAGGATAAAATGCTCCAGCGGCATGTGAAATATGATGTTGAGATTTAAATATCTTACCTTGGTAATTCGTCTTTTTTCTGATTATTTCTGCAAGCTTAAACTTTTGATACAATCCTCTTTTTGCCTTATTCCAAAATGCCTCTCCCAAATCACCTAATGACATTACATTATGCATTACTCGCTCAATAGTCCAAGATTCAATATCATAGTAAACAACTGCATCAATATCTGAAATATCAATTCTAGCTTCCTCTAAACAATAATTAATTGCATTCGAGGGGAAAACTTTATCATGTTTTACTCTAGTAAATCGCTCTTCTTGAGCCGCAGCAATAATTTTTCCATTTTTTATTAATGAAGCTGCTGAATCATGATAAAAACATGAAAGGCCTAAAACCCAGATATTCTTGTTCTTTTCAGTGCTAGAACTCTGATGTCTCTCTTTTAAATTAACCAATTCTCCAAGTTCTCCTTGAAGGTAGTTAGCAATGATTTCGTTTCCATTTTTCGTAAAATGACCACAAATAGTTTGAAAAATGGTATTATTTTCAATTGAAAAATTGTTTTTCAATGCTACCGATGGATCAAGAACCTTAAACTTTTCGGATTCAAATCTTTTAAATAGCTTAATGTATTCCGCATTTTCATTATACGTAACCGATATGTAATACGGAAATGGCGCTACGATTACTAACTTATCTTTCGCTAATATTTTTAGTTTTTTTATTAAATAAGCCATTAACTGCCATTCAGAGCTATTTATATCACACAGTTCAGGAAATATTTGCTTTTTCTTTACTCTATAATTCAAATAGTTTATCGCTTTAGATTTTAACGAATCCCTTTCTTCTAACCTTTCCTCCTCTCGAGTCATTTTCCTTTCCCTTGGTACAGGAACGTTTAACAGTTTCAATTCCCCATTTACTATCGTAAAATATGGTTTTGGAATTAAAACATTCTTTCCCGAGTTTTTATCGACACCCAATCTCGATGGCATTAAGTTCCTTTTGAGATCGTCAACATGTGGCATAAATAAAACTATGTCATGTTCTATTTGATGCCCATACTTTTGGTAAGCTAGAATCTGTTGGTCGATCCCATAACCCGAAACGGCCAAATTTACTATTGAACAATCCGAATTCTTTTCCAGAATATCGGAAAACCTATTCTCATTGCTCACACTGTCTCCTGCGGCAAAAGAGTCGCCTATCAATAAAATTTGAGTCTGTCCCGAATGCTTTTTAGGGCTATTTCTAAAACCCATGCTATCGGTTTCTATAAAATATCCGTCATTTCCATAACGAAGTCTAGCAAATTGATTTGGAACGTACTTATGCCCAAGTTCTTCATCATATTGTAATATTTGTCTATGAGTATTCATATTTTTCACTTCTATCACGCAAGCATAAAAGCAAATAAAAGCATAAAATTTAAGGAGCTTACCGAAATTATGGGGACTTTCTTTATTTTGTTAACCGCTTGAATTAATAATATTCCATTAATGGTGATATATTTGCACCATGGTACGAGAAATAAAACATTTAAATGAAATTCTATGTATCATTATTGAAGCTAATTATCAATCCAATGGCATTGAGTTTTTCACACCGCCAGATTTTTCACAACAGTTGGGTTATATGAACCATGGAAAAGGTCATACTATTCCTCCTCATACCCATAACCCAATGCCTAGAAAGGTAATTCTTACGCAAGAAGTCTTGTACGTCAAAAAAGGGAAGGTAAGGGTAGATTTGTATGATAAAAACCAAGTGTATGTAGAGAGTACAATTTTGAAGACAGGTGATGTAATTTTACTGGCTTCTGGAGGTCATGGGTTCGAAATGTTAGAAAATACAGAAATGATTGAAATTAAACAAGGTCCTTACCTTGAACAAGAAGACAAAGTAAGATTTAAACCCGTTGATAGTTCTAGCGTCACAATTAAATGATTCCTGTTAACACTCCATTACTTGCTGGCAACGAAAAAAAATACATCAACGAGTGTATAGATACTGGTTGGATTTCAAGCGAAGGCCCTTTTGTTACCCGGTTTGAAAATGAATTTAGTACTTATGTAGATAGAGATTTCGGTATCGCTGTGGCTAATGGATCTGCTGCATTAGATATTGCCGTCAAAGCTGTTGGTATTGAAGAAGGGGATGAAGTGATCATGCCAACCTTTACAATTATTTCTCCAGCCTTTTCAGTAGTGAAACAAGGTGGAGTTCCTGTACTTGTTGACTGCGACCCTTTAACCTGGGGTATGGATGTAAATCAAATTGAAGACAAAATCACACCAAAAACGAAAGCAATAATTGCAGTTCATATATATGGATTCCCCGTAGATATAGATCCCTTAATGGAAATTGCAACTAAACATGGATTAAAAGTCATTGAAGATGCTGCCGAAATGCATGGGCAAACATATAAAGGAAAAAAATGTGGCTCATTTGGCGATATCAGTATTTTTAGTTTTTATCCTAATAAACACATTACCACAGGAGAAGGAGGTATGCTTGTTACAAATAGCAAAGCCTTAAACGAAAAATGTAAGGAATTAAGAAATCTGTGTTTTTCTCCTGATAAAAGGTTTGTTCATGAAGATATAGGTTGGAATTACAGAATGACTAATTTACAAGCAGCTCTTGGAGTAGCCCAACTAGAGCAAATTGATAATTTCATCACTCGAAAAAGAGAAATTGGATCACTTTATAACTCATCACTTTCGGGAATAGATTGTGTTGATTTAATGCCTGTTTCTACAGAATACCCAAAAAATATATACTGGGTATTTGGAATTTTACTAAACAAGAAGAGCAAATATGATGCCGATGAAATTATGACAAGACTAAGAAAACATAGCATTGGATCTCGCCCCTTTTTCTACCCTATGCATCTTCAGCCTGTATTCCTTAAAATGGGGTTGTTCAAAAATGAAAACTACCCTGTTGCAGAAAATTTAGCTGACAATGGATTTTACATCCCTAGTGGGTTAGGAATTTCAAATGAGGAAATCGAAGAAGTTGCTTCGTCATTAATGTTGATACTTAGCTAAATGAAAGTTTTCGATAATTACTCAGCTTATTATGATTTACTTTATCGAGACAAACCATACGAAGAAGAAGTTGCCTATGTGGATGGGCTAATTAAAGACTTTGCTATTAATGCCTCAACTATCTTAAATTTAGGTTGCGGAACGGGAAAACATGATACATTTTTTGCTCAAAAAGGATATGATGTTGACGGTGTAGATCTGTCATCATCCATGATTAATCTTGCCAAAAAGAACAAATCT
>JAESTK010000299.1 GCA_016763645.1 Flavobacteriales bacterium | reverse complement strand
ATATAGATCAAGCGCGTTGCACTTGATCTGTATATCTACCTAGATACTCGCTAAAAGCTGCTTCTTTTTTTGCTCGAATTCTTCGGGGGATATGATGCCTTTATTTTTGAAAAGGTTAAGGGCTATCGATTTCTTTTACCGAATCGTTTCTTCTTTTTACTCGTAGATTTCTTTGATGTATCTTTAGAAATGTCATGAATCTTTTCACATAGGGTACCTTCTGTTGCCGATCCTGAACTAAGGAGACCGACTGTGTAGTTTTTCTCAACTTTCGTAACCTGAATAACGCCCACCTCAACTTTATTCAAGATGGCTTCACCTGTATCTGGATCCACAAAACTATTGCTGGTATCGATCACCCGTATGCTGTCGCCTACTTCAAAAAAACCTATCCCATAGGAAAAAGTTATTTCGCCATTGTCAGGGTTAGTGCGCATAACCTTGGAAGGGAAAACGGCTAAGGCAATCTCAATAGCCAGTCCATTAACGACTTCACGAGCTACTGATTCAAAGGCTGGGCTACTAGTATCTACTTGAATATCTGAAACACTCCAACCTGATTTCGATTCACTTTTCTCTACGTGCGTAGCATACTTTACAGCACCTGTTTCGGTATCTACAAAACTTATATCCATTCCAAGGTGAAGAGTAATCTTACCGATTTTAATTATAGATATCGCCGTGTTATTTGCAACCAATTCAGCACGAGTTATGGTACCCAATAATAAATAATCTGCCCCCGTGATTTTCCCTACTTGTGCAGATTTTTCAGGATCGATTATCCCACTGGCTCCAAGCAACTGTTCGTTGGCTATAGCGTTAAGTTTACTTCGTTCAACAATCTGAAACTTATTTATATTTTCCAAGGCGGTAGTCATCATGGTAGATAAACCTGGGCCAATATTGGCAGGAGCACCTGCTTTATTTTCAAAATCAGGAATGGCAACGGTTGCTCTGTCAGCATGAACCAATCCCGAGAAACCTAACACTACGTACAGTGTAACTGCAATAAGAATACTAAACTGATTTTTCATAACGTCTTCCTCATAGTAAAGTAATTTAATGACGATTTAATTTCTATTAAAAAGGGTCAACTTTAGGACTTTTAGCCTGAGATGGTGCAGGGACAGGTGCGCGTTTAAAACGGCAGATATCTCCAGTGCTCGCTAGCCCTGTCACCGTACCCCTTGTGACCTTTGTTGTCACGGAAGTGATAATGACCGTACCCACTTCCTCCTCATCATATTCCAACACCTCGTTTGTTGCAGGATCGATAAGTCCTTCGCCCCGATGGAAAATAGTCCATGTTTCACCTACCATAAACATGGATTCACCATAGTTGAGGACGACTTCACCACTACCTTCCGTGAATTTCATGACCTGTGGAGGGTAAATGGTACTAAGAACTTTCCGCGTTAAGTCTTGAATAACACTACGGGCTAATGCTCCAGCGTTTCCACCATGAATATCAAACTGGGAAGAAGCACCACCGACTTGAACAGATTAAACCGTTCGTGAAAAAGTCTCAGCCATCTTTATACTTGAGGTCGTCGCATCTACAAAGCGTATATCAATGGTTAGAGTTGTAACCGTTTTCGCTGTGTTAACATCACCTACTCGTGTTCGTGTCGTACCAGACCCTGCTTCTGTCACAATTCCTAATAGAAGATAGTCCGCTCCTGTAATTTTTCCCATTCGAGCCGCCGAAGCAGGATTGATCGCTCCACTGGCTCCAAGCAGTTGTTCGTCTGCGACTTTTCCTAATCGGGATCGTTCAATCAAATCAAATTTATTAGCCTTAGACAATGACTCCGTAATCATATCCACCAATGTATCAGTGACATCTCTACTTACATTAGCTTTGCTCTCAAAATCCAATATAGCGATTCTGGCACGCCCTTGTGCCGAGGCTCCATGTAGAGGGGAAAAGGCAGTCATAATCAATGCCAAAAGCAATCCCCATTTAACCTTCTGTGTTATCATAGCGTAGCTCCTTATTTACTTATATTTATTTAGAAAAGACTTTTCTTTTTATAAAGCTCAATTGAGTTAATCAGTCCTCCTTCACCAATCCGATACCCCTCGGGGACCTTTTCAACAAGGGTAGTTAATACCGTTTTACTAGCAGTCGGCTTTGAAAATTCCACTTCTATCCGCCACCAATTTGATGAGGCACTGGATATCTCTGTAGAAGGGGAATCAAGAGTTGTATCTCGAGCTGTGGCAAAGGGATCAGACCGAGAAGCATTCGGTGTTGAAGAGAGGGAAGTGTTCAATCCAAGTTCAGGCTTTTTCCTAGGGGGAGCCAATTTCGATTCTTCGCCCTCTTTCAATATATGATAGCTTGTGGGAAAACCTCGTGCGTCATCGCGAAGACTCTCTGAAAATTCCCAATAGGGTATCCTTGCCCATAAAGAAGAATCCAAAGTCGCATACATGCGAAGTGTATCTCCCTTCATCCATGAATCAAAGTAGCATTCGATAGCTTTTTCATGAGAGTCCGCCTGAATGATAGGGAGCTTTACCCGAACCTGCCCTCCTTGGTTATAGACCACTACAGAGACGACACTGGGAGTACTTGTCGGCAATTCAATAGATAGAGAAGTTTTTTGTCCCTCAGTGAGTAATGAGGAATCTGAGGTAACTTTCTCGTAACTCTTCCCCCCGTTACAGGCCGAAAATGTGGTGATAAGCACACAAAAAGCTAAAGTGAAAAGAGCTGAGTAAAGACTATTCGTTTTAGCACTGTTATAGTATGATAATTTCATTTCATACCCCTACGAGCTTAAATAGATAACTTTGGAAGTCCTTGTCATAGCATAAATAATTGCCTGATTAGATCAATATATAGTATTTTAAGACCAATTACAACCTTTTGTGAACTTTGAATATATTTGCGTATTTTTCGTCTTGTTGCACCCCTCAGCGAACAGTAACCTCCAATACAGGCTATTTTAGGAGGTACAACACAATGGTTTGGGACGAAAAGATACTGACAGTGGCTGAAGTCTCGGAAATACTGAGAATTGGCGAGAAGACAATACGGGATTTATTACGAGCGGGAGAATTACCTGGGGTCAAAATAGGTAAAGCATGGAGAATCCCCGAGGATGCCCTAAAGAAATATATCCGTGGAGAATGGAAGCCTGAAAAAAGCGATGATTGAATCTGATAGAGCATCACTATTCAGGTCATCTGTGTTAAATATTTTCTGGTTTTCCACTCGAATAAAGGTATATTCCCAATAATCAATTTCGTTAAAGTCCTACTATAAAATTACTTACGAACCAACACCCATTGTTTCCCCTATCCCCTTTTCCTCTCACAAAAGCCTGATCTACAATTCTGTACCCATTGTTTTCCCACACCCAATATACAGT
>JAESTK010000213.1 GCA_016763645.1 Flavobacteriales bacterium | reverse complement strand
TTTGTGGTGCAACTCAAAGGTAATTTGAGATACTTAAAATTAACTCTCTATTTTTTTAAACTTTTTTATCGTTTAGGACGGGATTGATGGCAAATAAATAATGGTACGGAGTTTTTAGACGCTAACGAATACGCAGGCATTACAGTGTCCGTTAATTCAATTATACTACAAGAAGAGATAACTACAGAAGGATTACAGATAAGGTATATTGCAGAGGATACTTGTGGCGGTTTCTATATTTCAGATACATTGCTGATTAATTTCTGCATTGAAATCTACATTCCGTCTGTCTTCACACCTAATGAAGACGGGATTAATGATGTTTTTCAATTATCAGTTAAAGGTATTACAAAATACACTTGTCGTATTTATTCGAGGTGGGGAGGAATGCTGACTGAATTTGATCAAACCAAAAATTATTGGGACGGAACCACCTCGTCAAAAAATGCTGGACCTGAGGGCGTCTACTTTTACCAAGTAAATTATACACAAATAAACGGCATCCAGAATCAATCTTCAGGGTACCTTCATCTAATTCGGTAAACTCTAACTAATTTTCAACTAACAAAAAAGCACCTACTTTTCAGTAGATGCTTTCTTCTAAATTTTTAATTGTCTATACTTTACTTCGATAAACTCAGTACAAGCAGCTCAGTATGACAACTCAACTTAAGCCAAAACTTCTTTCACTAAATCAGCGGCTTCTTGTAGAAGAACTGCAGAATGAACTTCTAGCCCAGAGTCATCAATTAGTTTTTTAGCTTCTACAGCATTAGTTCCTTGCAAGCGAACAATAATTGGAACCGGAATGTTTCCGATGTTTTTATACGCATCAACAACGCCTTGCGCTACTCTATCGCAACGTACAATTCCTCCAAAAATGTTTACCAAAATGGCTTTTACAGAATCGTCAGATAAAATCATTCTAAATGCTTTTTCAACTCTTTCTGCATCAGCAGTACCGCCAACATCTAAAAAGTTTGCTGGTTCCCCTCCTGAAAGCTTGATAATATCCATCGTTGCCATTGCTAAACCAGCTCCATTAACCATGCAGCCAACGTTTCCGTCAAGGTTTACAAAACTTAAACCCGCTTCGGCAGCTTCCACTTCAATAGGATCTTCTTCCGAAGTATCTCGCATTTCAGCAATGTCCTTATGGCGATAAAGTGAATTATCATCAATAGCAACTTTTGCATCTACAGCGATAATTTTATTGTCAGAAGTTTTTAAAACAGGGTTGATTTCAAACATTTCTGAATCAGCACCTTCGTAAGCCGCATACAATGCGAAAACGAATTGTGTCATTTCCTTAAACGCTTGACCGCTTAAACCAAGGTTAAAAGCAATTTTTCTTGCTTGAAAACCTTGCAGACCAACTTTTGGGTCAATTTCTTCTTTATGAATTAAATGAGGCGTTTCTTCTGCAACTGTTTCAATGTCCATACCGCCCTCGGTAGAGTACATAATCATGTTACGACCCGTTGCTCTGTTTAACAAAACGCCCATGTAAAACTCAGATGGTTCACTCTCGCCTGGGTAATATACATCTTGTGCGATAAGTACTTTACTTACCAATTTACCCTCAGGTCCGGTTTGTTTTGTTACCAGTGTAGCAACTAAAATACCTGCGGCAATATCCTTTACCTTATCAATCCCTTTTGCGAGTACAACACCATGAGAACCAGTTTCTTTTGTTGTTCCTTTACCACGACCTCCGGCATGAATTTGCGCTTTAATCACGAACCATTCTGTTCCTGTTTCTTCAGTCAACTTTTTTGCTGCTTCTACTGCTCCTTCTGGCGTATCTGCAACTAACCCTTCTTGTATTGCTACACCGTAGCTCTTTAAAATAGATTTCCCTTGATACTCGTGTAAATTCATTTTCTGCCTAAATTTATGGTGATTGATTAATGTTTTCAAAAGTAACTTTTTTACCCTTTTTCGCAAGGCGTTTTCTTGGTTATATTTATTTCGATTATTTTCGCCCCATCAACCAAATGATAAAAGCCAAAAACATATTCAAATCGTACGATAATCTTGCTGTTTTAAAAGGAGTGAATCTCGAAATACAAAAAGGCGAAATCATTTCTATTGTTGGCGCTTCTGGGGCAGGAAAAACAACTCTTCTGCAAATTATTGGAACACTCGACAAAGCAGATAAAGGGGAACTATTCATTAAAAATACCTCTGTAGAAAAACTCAACTCCAAAGCATTAGCGAAGTTTAGAAATGAAAACATTGGTTTTGTATTTCAATTTCATCAATTATTACCAGAATTTACAGCAATCGAAAATGTTTGTATCCCTGCTTTTATTGGTGGAAAATCGAAAACTGAAGCAGAAAAAGAAGCTCACAAATTATTAGATTTTTTAGGTTTATCCAATAGAGCAAATCATAAACCAGCTGAACTTTCTGGAGGTGAACAACAAAGAGTTGCTGTTGCTAGAGCTTTAATAAACAACCCTGCTGTTGTTTTTGCAGACGAACCATCGGGAAACTTGGATTCCGCAAACGCGAAAGAGCTCCACGAGCTATTTTTTAAATTGCGTGACGAGCTCCAACAAACCTTTGTAATTGTTACCCATAACGAAGAACTCGCCAACATGGCAGACAGAAAATTGACCATTTCGGATGGGATAATTATTAATTAACTGTCGTGAAGCTTTCTATTCTAGAGCTCAAAGAATTTCTTGACGAAAAGGTCATTCAGTACAACAATTCCAAGTTTATTGAATCCGACCCAATTTCGATTCCGCATCGATTTTCAAAAAAACAAGATATAGAAATTGCTGGGTTTCTTTCTGCTACGATTGCTTGGGGTAATCGAAAGTCGATTATCAACAATGCAAATAAACTAATGAATTGGATGGATAATGACCCTCACAATTTTGTAGTAAATGCGACTGACAAAGAATTAGCCGTCTTTGAAAAGTTTGTACACCGTACTTTTAATGGCGATGATTGTCAGTTTTTTATTTACGCTTTACAACAGATTTACAAAAAAAACAAGTCATTAGAAGATGTTTTTGCGCCTCAAGCAGTGAGCCAAAAAACGGATACTTCTTCGTTTATTTCTAATTTCAGAAACACATTTTTCTCCTACCCTCACTTACAACGAACCGAAAAGCATATAAGTAACCCTCTTAAAAATTCTTCCGCTAAAAGGCTGAATATGATGTTAAGATGGTTTTGCAGGCATGACAAAAACGGTGTTGATTTTGGCATTTGGAGCAAAATAAAACCATCTCAACTTGTTTGCCCACTTGATGTGCACACAGGAAACGTGGGTCGAAAGCTCGGCTTATTGCAACGGAAACAAAACGATTGGAAAGCCGCAATAGAATTGACAAACAACCTTAAATTAGTTGACCCCAACGACCCTGTTAAATATGATTTTGCTTTATTCGGGTTAGGGGTCTTCGAAAAGTTTTAGTGGAATTAGTATAATTAGATATTCAATCATTACTTTTGCTTTTTAATGGAATTTGTTAACCCATCATTTTTATACGGGCTACTTGCAATCGCGATTCCAGTTATCATTCATTATTTAATTTCAGAAAGTTTAAGAAGGTAGCATTTACCAACGTACAGTTTTTAAAAGAAGTTAAAGAAGAAACTCAGTCGAAATCGAAATTAAAGCACCTTCTCATTCTTTTGTCGAGAATTTTGGCGATAGTGTTTTTAGTCTTAGCATTTTCTCAACCATTCATTCCCATTGAGAAATCTGAAACATTCAACAAAAATGCTGTAAGCATTTTTATCGACAACTCTTTTAGCATGGATGCTGAAGGAGAAACGGGACGTTTGCTCGAAATTGCTAAAAAATATGCAAATGACATTGCGACTAGTTACAGCTCAACGGATCGTTTTCAAGTAATAACAAACGACTTTGCAGGAAAACACCGTCATTTTTTTAATCGCGAAGAGTTTCTAGAATTACTAACTAAAATTGAGAGCTCACCCCTATCTAGAAATATTTCTGAAGTTATCCAGAGACAAACAACAGATTTATTAGATAAAGAAAACTTTAATAAAATCATTTATTACCTCTCAGATTTTCAAGAATCGACTAGCGATATTGGCATGATAAAACAAGATAGTTCGGTTGCTATCAATTTTGTTCCAATTCCATCAAATACGCAAAACAATATATACATTGATTCGGTTTGGTTTGAAAGCCCCGTTCATCAGACTAATCAAGCTGAGAAATTACACGTAAAAATTATAAACACTTCGGATAAAAACTATGTTGATGTTCCTTTAAAAATCACCATCAATGGCGAACAGAAAGCACTTGCATCGTTTTCGATTAGTGGTAACGAATACATTGATAGTACGTTGATTTTCACAAATACATCTTCAGGAATAATGAACGGAAATGTAGAGATTCAAGACTACCCTATCACTTACGATGATAAATTATTCTTCAGTTATAAAGTTGCCGATTCTATCCCTGTAATGTATGTTTTCGAATCGGACACGAGCCGTGCAATACAATCAGTTTTGGAAAATGATCCTTTATTTAAGGTTACGTATTCTCGATTAAATACTCTTGACTACTCGTTACTTTCGAGTCAGAGCATGGTTATACTTGGTGAAATAAAACAGTATTCGACAGGGTTAATTAGCGAACTCGGCAAATTCGTTTCGAGTGGGAAATCGATTTTTATCATTCCTAACGCTGACATAAACAAAGAATCGTATAATGAACTCTCACTACAGCTTCAAATTGACAAGTTTGTCGACATTGACACAAGCTCAACTAAAGTATCTACCATCAATTTAGAAGATATTTTTTATAGAAATGTATTTGAAAAAATTCCACAAAACATAGACTTACCTACTGTAAAATCGCATTATGCATTCAGCTCAAAGACTGCAAGCTCAGCCATTAATTTATTAACCTTAAAAAACGGAAGTAGTTTTTTAAGCAAGTACACCAATAGAACCGGAATAGTTTATACCTTGAGTTGTCCGCTTGGAGATTCGTTTACTAATTTTTCTAAACACGCTATTTTTGTCCCAACGTTATACAAATTAGTTTTACTAAGTAGTGGTAATAAAAAACTGTATTACACCATTGGAAATGAGAATTCTCTGCAACTTCCCAGCACCACCCAAACTTCTACTGCACCTATTCACATTAAAGACGGGAAAGAACTAGACATCATTCCTGGCACAAGAAAAACAGGCTTTCAAACTGAAATATTTTTGGATAACCAAATTATCGAATCAGGAAATTACACCGTACACCTAGAAGAAAAACCAATTCTGGGGCTAGGTTTTAACTACAACAAGTCAGAATCCGAAATTGAAACTTATTCTGTCGAAAAATTATCTAAAATTGTTCTAGATAAAAGCCTAACAATTAACATTATTCTATCTTCTGGAAATCAAATTACGTCTTCACTCAAAGAATTAAATGAAGGAATATCTTATTGGAAAACTTGTATTATACTTACACTTATCTTTTTTGGAATTGAGATTTTACTCATCAAATTTTGGCGACCATGACAAAAAACGTACTCATTAAAAAGGCTTTAATTGTAGATTCAGAATCGAAACACAATGGCAAAACGGTAGATATTCTTATTGAAAACGGTGTAATTACTGAAATAAAAAAAAATATCGCATCTAAACACAAAGTGTTTGAAGCAAATAACCTTCATATTTCTCAGGGTTGGATTGACATGAAAACAAGTTTCTGTGACCCAGGACACGAACACAAAGAAGATATACAAAGCGGGCTTGCAGCAGCGCAAAAAGGTGGGTTTACAGGAGTTGCTGTTATGCCATCTACCACACCTGTTACCGACTCTAAATCTGGAATTGAATATATGCTCAATACTTCGAAAGGAAATTGTGTGGATATTTATCCCATCGGAGCGATATCGCAACAACTAAAAGGTGAAAGTATTTCAGAAATGTTTGACATGCAACAAGCTGGTGCTGTTGCCTTTTCTGACGACAAAAACAGCATTCAAAACGCAGAACTTCTTAAAACGGCTCTGCTCTATTGCAAATCCTTTGATGGGTTAATTATTCATTATCCTAACGATAAATCGATTGCTAAAAACGGACAAGTAAATGAAGGCGAAACTAGTACTAAAAGCGGTTTAAAAGGAATACCCTCACTTGCTGAAGAGTTAATGGTCGCAAGAGACTTATTTCTTGCTGAATACTGTAATGCAAAAATTCATTTAACGTGCATCTCAACGGGTAAAAGTGTCGATTTAATTAGAAAAGCAAAAGCAAAAGGTATTAAAGTTACCTGCGATGTAACGGCACATCACTTAATGTTAGATGATACAACTATCGAAGGTTTCGATTCGAATTACAAAACACTTCCACCGCTAAGAGAAAAAGGCAATTTAAAAGCATTATTAAAAGGCTTAAAAGATGGAACGATAGATGTGATTATTTCTGACCACACGCCTGAGGACGAAGAATCTAAAAAGAAAGAATTTGACCTTGCTAATTTTGGAATAATTGGATTAGAATCTGCTTACGGAGTCTTAAACTCCGCGCTATCAAATACGATTGATAATCAGACTATTACCGACAAACTAACAACTAACCCTAGAAATATTTTAGGACTAAAAACTCAACCTCTCGAAATTGGAAATGTAGCAAACGTTACATTCTATGATCCATCAGAAAAATGGATTTTTAGCGAAACAGATATTAAATCAAAATCGAAAAATTCTCCTTTCCTTGGAATGGAACTTACAGGCAAGCCTCTCGCCACATATAATAACCAAACACTAACTATTTGTTAGATTTCTTAATGAAGTGCTTGGCTTTTGCCAAAAAAAAAATACTTTTACATCAGGTATGGTATTCAAAAAATATATTGCAATAGCTACAATAATTCTTTTCACAGTAGTTGGCTATTGTCAAAACAATTTTGAAAATCAAATACCCAAAGCGAAAAGATATACTCCCAAAGAAGCTATCGACTCTATACATGGGATTGACATGTACGAACGGCTAAATTTCAGATTAAGTTGGGATTCTGTTAGGAACTGCAAGGGCTATGCCTGTAACGGACTTATTAAAGACCACTATATTGATGGTAGCATAATTCACAAAGGGTTTTATGTTGATGGGCAATTAAACAACTACACTAATTACTATCCTGATGGAAAGTTAGAGAGGAGTTTTAAAATAATTGATAATTTTAAGAGCACCATGACTCTGTACTACCCTAACGGAACGATAAAGTCTACACACAAATATAATGATATTACTCCCTATTACTGGGAAGATTTTTATCCAAATGGGCAACCAAGCTATTTAATGGAAATGTCGAACGACTTAGAATATCCAATCGTAAAAAAGCATTGGTCAGAAGAGGGAAAACTATTGGGTGAGCTTGTTATTGAAAACAAAAAAGAACTAACCTTTAAACAAAATGAATACTATCCTGATGGCAAACAAAAAATAAAGGGACATCTTATTTATGAGCAGAAATTACATTCGCACACCAAACATGGGAAATGGATGTATTATAATGAGAAAGGCAAACTAACTAAAACAGAAATTTACGAGCACGGCAAACTAGTTGACTGAATTAAAAATGAGAAGAATTTTATTTGTCATAATCTGCTCGCTCTCCTCTTATCAAGTTAGTTCTCAAAATCAAGATTTATCAAAGCAAATTCCCAAAGAGGATAGTTATGCCCAATTTTTAGTTGTAGATTCCATTAACGGAATTACAATGTATGAAACTTTAAACTATAGAACTGGGGGTGATTCTATAAGAAACGACAAAGGGTACGCTGCCAATGGATGGAAAAAAGATTACTACACATCTGATAAAATTTTACACAAAGGATTTTATGTTGATGGGCAATTAAAAACCTATCGAAACTACTATCCAAATGGAGATATTGAACGGATTTTCAATATTATTGACGACTTTAAAAGTATCATGAAAACATACTATAAAGGCGATATCTTAAAATCTCAAATCAAGTACGTTAAATTTAAAATAAAAAAGCAAGAAGAGTTTTTTCCAAACGGATTTTTAAAACATTATGAAGAATATGCTCAAGAGGGTAATTACCACATCATTGAAAAACATTATTATAAAACAGGACAACTGAAATCTCTGTTTGAGTTAACTAGCAGAGAAACTCTAAAATACACGACTAAAGAATTTCATGAAAACGGCACTATTAAGGCTCAGGGGGCATCTTCTTACCGCAGGAAGTTGATGAGTTATCTAAAAATAGATACGTGGAAATATTTCGACAAATCTGGCAAACTCATCAAAGAAGAAATTTATGTAAACGGAAAGGTAAATAAAGAAACCTCTTATTAGCCTTCTTTTTGCCACTCTTAACACTCAAACTTGTTTATAACATTGGTGATAACTGAACATACAGATTCTGAATAACGCGTTCTATTATCGGTATTTTGCACGAAAATTAGCAAGAAACACGTTTTTAAGTTATGAGAAACCAGCTAAAGACCGACAAACCGAAATCAACCAAGAAAACAAAAAAAGAGTTAAACCTTAATCCGTTTAAGAAAATTAACCTCTCTTTTCTTGACTTTCACAACAATGAAAAGCTTAACAAAATAACTGGGCTAACCCTCTTGCTTTCGTCTGCGTATCTATTAATCGCATTTACTTCCTTTCTGTTTACATGGAGAACCGACCAAGACAAGTTGTTCGGCTCATGGTGGGAACTGATAATCGACAATGAAATTATTGTTGACAATTGGCTTGGTAAATTTGGCGCAATTATCTCCCATCAATTTATGCACGAGTGGTTTGGTATTTCCTCGTTTGGTTTTGTGCTCCTAACTTTCATCCTCGGATTTAAAATCTTATTCAAGTTTAATATTCTTCCTATAAAAACCACTTTTAAGCACACATTGTTTAACGTAGTTTGGGTTTCTGCTTTTTTAGGCTACCTGTTCCATGACTCTTTATACTTTTTGGGCGGCAGTTTCGGTTATCAAACTCACCTTTGGCTTTCTGGATTAGTAGGACATGTTGGCACAGGATTTTTACTATTCTTCCTTTTATTAGGCTTCGCAGTGTTGAATTTCAATATTTCGTTCGACTGGATGAAAAACATTTTCCTATCTCAAGCAGAAAAAGATTTACAGGAAGAAACAACTAGGGAAGCGGAAAGCAAAGTCATTAATTTAAATTCCGATTTTGTTGATATTGTACCTGAAGACAAGCCAGTTACCGTAACTAACGGACTAGAAATTGATCAGCAGAATGATTCTTCCACGAAAGTTGATTCAGAAATTGAATTAGAATCAGAGTTAAGTATCGAAATCCCTGAAATTAAAAAGAAAGAAGCGAGTTCTGAATTAGAAATTGAAGCAACTATCCCTGAACCAATGGTCATCGAAAGTCCTCCTGATTCTGGAATTCCAGCGATGGCAGTTGAGGACACAACTGAACAAGATGACACATTAACAGATAAGGAAGTTGACAAAAAATTAGAAGACTTTGGAGAATATGACCCAACGCTTGATTTAGGACACTATAACCATCCGACAATTGATTTATTAGATGATCATGGCGATGGTCAAGCCACCTTAGATAAGGAGGCTATGCTTGCGGAATTGGAGACTAACAAAAATAGAATTGTTGAAACACTCAACAATTACAGCATTAAAATTGCCAAAATTAAGGCAACAGTTGGTCCCACAATAACACTGTATGAAATAGTACCCGCTGCGGGGGTTAGAATTTCTAAAATCAAAAACCTAGAAGATGATATTGCATTAAGTTTAGCTGCCCTAGGCATCCGTATAATTGCGCCCATTCCGGGTAAAGGCACTATTGGCATCGAAGTTCCAAACAGCAAGCCTGATGTTGTTTCTATGAGAACTTGTATTGCTTCTGAGAAATTTCAGAATGCAAAAATGGAGTTGCCTTGCGCACTAGGCAAAACAATTCAGAACGAAACATTTGTTGTCGATTTAGCAAAAATGCCCCACCTACTTATGGCAGGTGCTACTGGGCAAGGTAAATCTGTTGGGTTAAATGCAATACTCACTTCTCTACTTTACAAAAAGCACCCATCACAACTAAAATTTGTGATGATTGACCCAAAAATGGTGGAGCTCTCTATCTACAATAAAATTGAGAAGCATTTTTTAGCAAAACTTCCAGACACCGATAAGCCAATTCTTACCGACAGTAAAAAAGTAACCAATACGTTAAATTCTCTGGTTATTGAAATGGAAAACAGATTAAAACTCTGTGAAAAAGCCAGTGCTAGAAATATAATCGAATACAACACCAAGTTTATAAAGAGAAAACTAAACCCTGAAAATGGACATAAATTCTTACCCTACATTGTTGTTGTTATTGATGAATTTGCAGATTTCATTATGGAAGCTGGTAAAGAGATTGAAACACCAATTGCTCGTTTAGCACAAAAAGCCCGAGCCATTGGAATCCATTTAATTGTTGCTACTCAGCGACCTTCTGCAAACGTGATTACAGGAATTATCAAAGCTAACTTCCCTGCTAGAGTAGCATTTAGGGTATCTTCAAAAATTGACAGTCGAGTAATTTTAGATGCTGGTGGTGCCGACCAATTGATAGGCCGTGGCGATATGTTATACTCTGGCGGACAAGACATGGTGAGGATTCAATGTGCGTTTGTTGACACACCTGAAGTTGAAAGAATAGTCAATTTTATTGGCGACCAACAGGGCTACCCTGAAACATTCGAATTACCCGAATATGTTGACGAAAATGCAGGTGGAGGCGCTAGCGGCTTAGCTGATGACGAACGTGATGTACTATTCGAAGATGCTGCAAGAACAATTGTTATGCACCAACAAGGTTCAGCATCTTTGCTTCAACGAAAGATGAAATTAGGATACAATAGAGCAGGTCGTTTAATCGACCAATTAGAGGCCGCTGGCATTGTTGGTCAGCATGAAGGAAGTAAGGCGAGACAAGTACTTATACCTGACGAATACAGTTTGGAACAGTATTTGACTCACATGAACAACAACACCGAA